>NZ_JBDLLG010000009.1:0-165806 GCF_039822625.1 Marinimicrobium locisalis | reverse complement strand
GCTTGATCAGCACCTGTAAGCTGCATGGGATCAATACCTACACCTACTTGACCGATGTGCTGCTTCGCATCAGTGAGCACCCGGCCAGCCGGGTGGAAGAGCTGACGCCCCGGGCGTGGAAAGACACCTTCGCCGATCAGCCGCTCCGATCAGACCTCTACAGGGCCGTCAACCACGCCTCTGAATGAACGGTTACGTTTAGGTGGCCATTAACACCGGAGCCAAGTTCAGAGAATGAAATTTCAAAAGGCGTCTATATCTCAACCTAGCTTTTAGGGTCCCGGGAAAATGGAACATCGTATCGGAACCCAATGCATTACGCACGGCTTTGCTGTTCATGACATATTTTGGCTGGCTGCCGCCTAGAAGCCTGTGGGCGACCGTAAAGGCCGGCTGCGGCGCCGAGGCCGGGGAGAGAGGCGATGAAGAACCGGGGCGCTTTTCAAGAGCCAGCGCTTCGTTCCTCTTTTCGTTCGTTTACACTATGAAAATAGAGCTGCCAGTACCCCGCGAACCCTATCAACTAGGCGGCATTAGCCGACCGTTATCCAACGGGAACTTCACATTACTTTTCAAATTCAAAAATGGATTTAGCTCAGTGAAACAGTTTTCAACGTTGCCTGACGCTATTCCTAGCGTCGTGGCCCCTGATGAACGGATTGCTTAATGAGTTCGGCTGTAGCCCTGTAGGCTAGAGGGAGTCTTCTTGGCCTTTAATGTGGAACTTTTAGGGCCCTGTGTTGACAGGTGGGGTAGGAGCATAATTACACTTTCTAAGTGTGTAGGTTGACATGTGGGGACCTCTAAAAATCACCTGAAATTGGTATAATTTCCCAGTCGTCGAACTTGTTCAGGAGCAGACCCATGCAGCCAAGCTTCTTCGATCTTGAAAACCGTCACCAAAAGCTGGATGAGCGAGACCCACTGGTCTCGCTGAACCGGATGATCGACTGGGAAGAGTTCCGCCCCATCTTGGCCAAAGTGCGAAACAGGCCCAAGAAAAGCAATGCCGGGCGAAAGCCCTTTGACGAGTTGCTGATGTTCAAGGCCCTGGTGCTTCAGCACCTGTACAACATATCCGATGATGAGCTGGAATACCAGATTCGGGACCGCTTCAGCTTCTGCCGATTTCTGGGGCTCCACCCGGAAGACAGGACGCCGGATGCAAAGACCATCTGGCTGTTTCGTGAGCAGCTGGCCAAGCGCCAATTGATGAAAAAGCTGTTTGTGGCGTTTGATATTCAATTGGGCGAGAAAGGCTACAAGGCGCGCAAGGGGCAGATTGTCGATGCCAGCTTTGTGGAGGCGCCCAGGCAGCGCAACCGCCGTGAAGAGAACGCCCAGATAAAGGAGGGCAAGGTACCGGATCGGATCGAGAAGGGCCCCAACGTCAAGCGTCAAAAAGACCTCGATGCCCGCTGGACCAAGAAGAACAAGGAAACCCACTACGGCTACAAGAACCACGCTTGCGTGGACAACAAGCACAAGTTGATCCGGGACTATGAAGTCACCTCGGCTGAGGTGCACGACTCTCAGGTTTTCCACGAACTGCTGGGGGATAACAGCTCCAGGGACGTCTGGGCTGACAGCGCTTATTACAGCGAAGAGAGTGAAATCACGCTCAAGGCGATGGGATACCGAAGTCGGGTGCACCGCAAAGGCCACCGCGGCCGGTCGCTGACCGAGCGAGAAAAACAAGCCAACCGGACCAAGTCCAAGGTGCGAGCGAGAGTCGAACACGTTTTCGGTGCGATTGAAAGCGGACAAGGCGGGAGCTTGGTTCGGGTCATTGGCTTGGCCCGAGCGGCGGTTAAGGTCGGCATGATGAACCTGGTCTATAACTTCCGCCGTTTTGTCAGTTTGCACAGGAGAGGTCTGTCTGGAATTTGAGATTAGGGCCGCTATAGGGCTCAAAGGGCTCTATAGCGGCGGCAAATGGCGAGAAACGTCCTTTGTCTGGCATAAAAATAATCATCAGGAGATGCTCAAAGTAAATCTCAAACAATGGATGCCCGTCATCCGGTATTGCGGTAAATAATAGAGGTCCCCATGTGTGCTCTGTTTAACTCAATCACGACTATTAAGTGAGGAGGAGAAATATGAGCGTTATCTCTAAACACAAAAACCTATTGCAAACAATAGGCGCCCTCGGCGCAGCCGCTGCCATTACGTTGCCGCTACCCGCGACTGCAGATGCTAAAGACGAGCCGGATGGAAGTTGGGTGTCATTGAGTGGCAAGGTGGCATCGTATACCCCCGAAGCTTTTGAGTTAGACTATGGTGAAGGCACCATAACAGTTGAAACTGATGACTGGGATAGCCTAGGCGATGGTTGGGCAATTAGTGAAGGAGACAGTGTTACGGTTTACGGTCGCGTCGACGACGGTTTTTACCAGAACAGCAAAATAGAAGCTGGCAGTATATACATCGAGGATTTGGACACCATGGTTACGGCGCCGACGCCGGTCGATGAAGAAGAGGTACTGCCCGTCACCTACACCTACCTCAGTGTGCCCGCAGACTTTGATCTACAGGTGGCGGGGACCGTTACGTCTATTTCAGGCCGTGAATTTACTGTTGACACAGGGGAAAGCAAGGTCTCGGTTGACACCCTACAAATGGATTACAATTCGTTAGACGATGTTGGGGTAGTGCAAGTCGAAAAGGGAGACTTTGTCAGCGTCTCGGGCGATTTGGACCCGGGCGTCTTCGATGAAAATGAGATTTCCGCCGAGACTATCATCTCCTACAACTAAGACCTTTCTCTGAAAGCGCCGGCAGGGGAAGGGCAGGTGCTGTCGTGTTAGCGAACGTAAAGCTAGCACGCTTCCTTTGCTGGCTTCTGGTTCTGGCGCGAAAATTTTCGTGGTTCAGGACCAGCACCTCCATTTTATTAACGAAGTGGTAGATAGGGCTATTTTCCTGTTCGTCTGCTTTCCTTTCAACACTCTTGCGTGGTTATACGCTAAAGTCTGGGACTTTAATGCAAATGAAGCGGCTCTGTGCCTTTGCTTGTTCAGCAGAAAAATTGATAGCTGTTTCGACCGCCTTCCTTGGCTTTGTACATGGCAGTGTCGGCATTTTGCAACAGCACGTCGGCGTCGTCACCACTTTCAGGATAAACGCTAATACCGATGCTCAGGGTCAGTGGAAGTTGGTGGCCATCGATCACCTGCGGCTCGGTAAACTCGTCCAGTAATTTTTCGGCCACATGGGCGGCGTCTTGCCTTTCTTTGATTTCGGTTAACAGAACTACGAACTCATCACCACCGTGCCGGCTAACCGTGTCGGTGGCGCGAACGCAGGAAGAGATTTTGTCGCTCGCTTTTCGCAGTAATTGATCGCCGAGGGTGTGGCCGAAGGAGTCGTTAATCTCCTTGAAATAGTCCAGGTCGAGAAACAGCAGCGCCATTTTTCTGCCACGCCGCTGGGCCATGCCGATGGCGTGAGTCAGCCGTTCCATTAAAAACACGCGGTTGGGGAGGCCGGTGAGGGCGTCGTGCTGGGCGAGATGGCTCATCTTCTGCATCACGGCTCCGTACTGGCGGGCATCGTGGAACACAATGACCGCCCCGACCACTTTCCCGCGGTGGTTGTGGACGGGGGCGGCAGAGTCTTCAATGGCGATGTCGGAACCGTCGCGGCGAATCAGTACGCTGCCCAGTGCCAACGCCACGGTTCGGCCTTCCTTTATGGCTCGGTGGGCGGGGTTAATCGCGCGCTGGCGGGTGACCCGGTCAACGTTGAAGAAAATGTCTCCAACCGCCCGCCCGAGGGCCTCTTCGCTCGGCCATCCTGTCAGTGTTTCGGCGACTTTGTTGAGGTAGATCAC
This sequence comes from Marinimicrobium locisalis, assembly GCF_039822625.1. NCBI lineage: Bacteria > Pseudomonadati > Pseudomonadota > Gammaproteobacteria > Cellvibrionales > Cellvibrionaceae > Marinimicrobium > Marinimicrobium locisalis. The sequence goes on along the minus strand of NZ_JBDLLG010000009.1, from coordinate 161,974 downwards.
TTTGCCCTTAGGGTCGATTACCAGCACGGCGTCGCCGATGGCATCAAGGGTTATGAGTGCCATGTCTTCAAAAGAGACGTTGGCTGAAAGGTGATGAGGGGCCTTTGCCATACCCGGCGGGTTGGGAGGGCGGCGGCTCTGGGGAGGCACCTGCTTCATCATGCTTGAAAAATTTTGTTCCTGAGGCACTGTAATGGTCCTCCTGGTTAGGATCAAAGCAGTAGACATATTGGGAATGGTAGAGCTGTGGACGCGCCGGCTCTGTGCGGAAGCCCACGCAAAGTCGATATTGGCGGCTAAAGCAGCCAAGAAAATGGCGAAATATTATTGTCACGCCTCGGTGTGCTAGCGCACCGACTTCCCGGCTGTCATCGCTTAGTGTCTAAAAGGAAGCCTAACCGATGCTCGGCGCTCTCGCAGGAGTACGGCGCTTTCTGGAGAAACCTCATGGTAGAAAGGCAAAGCAACAAAGCGAATGATAAAGCAGCCATTGAGCGCCGCCTGCAAAAGCAGGCCGCGCAGAATTATTCCTGCGGTGAAGTTAATGAACAGAGGCTTTCTGAAACGGCGCCAAAAAATGCAATTAGGTTCTCAAAAATGAACTACCTGGCGGGCAGGGGCAATATGGACAATAGTCGTCTCGCCCCTGGTGGCCAAAGGAAACACTAACGCCAAGGGGGTGAGTGCCATGCAAGGGAATGCGGCTGCGGGAAGGAGCTGGCGAATGTGTTGTATTACAAGGATAGTTGATTCGGGGAAGAGGCGGGCTTTAACAAGCGGTCCGTCTCTTTTTTGACAACCGCATAGCACTCGCAACTGAGTTCTTCTAGCTTTGTGCGATTGGTCACTTCGATGTGACCGCGTCGATATTCAATTACGCCTAGCCTTTGCAGCCTTCCGGCCGCCTCCGTGACCCCTTCACGACGGACACCGAGCATATTGGCGATCAGCTCTTGCGTCATGACCAAGTGCTTGGTGGGCAAGCGGTCCAGGGACAGCAACAGCCAGCGGCACAGTTGCTGGTCAATGGAGTGGTGTCGGTTGCACACAGCGGTCTGGGCCATCTGAGTAATCAGGGCCTGGGTATAACGCAGTACCAGCGACATTAACTGGCCGTGCCGGTTGAATTCGTCAATGAGCCGTGGCCCGGCCAGGCGGTAGCCAGTCCCGCCGCTCTGGACCAGGGCACGACTGGAGGTGCTTTCGCCGCCCATAAAGAGCGAGATACCCACCAGGCCCTCGTTGCCGACGACGGAAATTTCCGCCGAGGCGCCGTCCTCCATAACGTATAGTAAGGACACGATGCAGTCGACGGGAAAATACACATAGCGCATTTTGTCGCCTGGCTCATAGAGTACCTTGCCTAGGGGCATTGCGACTTCTTCCAGGTAAGGGAAAATGCGCTCGCGCGCCTCTGGTGGCAGGGCGGCGAGAATATGGTTTTGTAAGCGCGGTAACGATTGGGGCATCGTTGACATCTCCTTGTAGGAGTGGCCTGTATGCCTCACTTCCCCCCCGCCTGTCAAGGTTAATGTGCGATAGGTTACATAGGGTCGGTAATGCCTTTTCTTGCCAAAAGGGGCGATGGGCTATCAGTTTCTCGAGCACACCCAAATTACCTCCGTGTCTTCCGTTCGTATCTGTGCTGGTCCTTGTCTTCCCTTTCATCCTTGTGGGTTCGTTATTGCCAATCCTGAGCAAGAACGGCTCGTGAAACTGATAGCCCATCGCCCCTGGCTTCCTTATCTAGAAGGTTACCGCATCGGTGAAGGGCGCTCTGTACGGTATCGAACATGCGTAGGAAAAGGTGGCAGGCTAATCATTTTAGGTCGAAAAAGGTAGGTCAAAGAAGAGCTTTTGCATAATTTTCTACGCTCGCTTGGTAACACCGGCAGGAGGAGTTTTCGAGCCTCTCCCGGTCAAGAATGGATATTTTCCCTCGACTGTAGCGAATAATGCCGTCGCGCTGTAGCTTAATGGCGGCAATGGTAACGGCGCTTCGCCGTACCCCAAGCGTATCGGCGAGGTGTTGGTGAGTCAGAGGGAGGTGGTTGCTGTTGGCCCGGTCCTGGGCCAGTAAGAGGGCCTTGGCCAATCGCCTGGCTACCTCATGGAAATGAATGCAGCCCGTGGTTTGCGACTGTTCCACCATACTGGCGTAGAGGTACCTTTGCAGCGCGCCAAGCAGGCTGGGCAGACTCCGCAAGGCTGTGGGCATTTGTTTTGCCCGAAAACGAAGCGCCTGAAGGGGTGTTTGTACCACGGCGGTTTGAGGGGCGTGTTTAATGTTGAGGACCAGCGCCGAGCCGAGCATACCCTCGTTGCCGATACTGTCGGTTTCTAAAGGCTCGTGGCCTGCGAGTGTTTCGGTGAGCGAGATGGTACCCACTATGGGGAAATACGCATAACGGAAAGGTTGGCCCGCTTGGCAGAGAACTGTGCCGACTTTGAGATCGACGGGCTCGCAGTAGGATTTCACGCCTGCGCGTTGCCTCGAAGGCAGACTGTCCAGTAAGCGGTTTCCATCTAGAGTTTCATTAACAGTTGGAGCCTTTCCTTTCTCTGACATGCGCATTCACCGGAAGAGGTGAGCAAACATTGCGCCGGCGTTGGACCCGCCCGGCCAATTGAGGTACCGATACTAGTCGGAGAAAGTTTTAGTATCAGTGCGCTATCGTACAGAGACCCGTCATCAATCGGCGTTACAGTCCAGGTAACAGAGCCGGGCCTCAACAAGCCTGACCCCACCTAATCAGATCTAAGGAGGAACTGGATTCATGAAGCCTTTTCAGCTAGCAGCCGTGGTATTGGTCCTGCTCGGTGTTCTCGCCCTCGCCTATGGCGGATTTACTTACACCAAGGATACGCACGAAACCAGCCTTGGTCCGCTCAATCTTTCCGTGCAAGACAACGAGCGGGTGAACATTCCTGCCTGGGCGGGAGTGGGGGGCATTGTGATAGGCGGTCTTATATTCTTTTTTGGCCGAGGGCGTCGTTAGCCGTAGGGTTCGTCGCGCACTGGGTTACCTATGAGGAGTTTCAACATGTATCAATCAATTAACAGACGTTTTGGCGGCCGCCTACGCGGCTACTTGGGCTTGGCTTTGGCCGTTATTTTAGTAAGCGCTTGCGCCACCGCCCCGGTGGCGCCCACAGCGGCACTGGTCGAAGCCCGTGATGCCATTGCCAGCGCCGAACAGGCCGGTGCGCGACAACACGCCGGCGCCGAGCTGGATGAGGCGCAGCAAAAGCTGGTCGCGGCGGAGGAAGCGGTCAGCAACGAGCGAATGGCTGAAGCCGAGCGCCTCGCCCGAGAAGCGGCCGTAGTGGCGGAGCTTGCCTCCGCGAGAACCGAGTCCGCGAAAGCCGCGGAAATCAACAGGGAGATGGGCCGCAGCGCCGATGCCCTTGACGAAGAAATGAAACGCACGGGAGATCGGCCATGAGTACTACGACAACTCAACAAGTAAAGCGCGGAACGACCTTATTCGCGCTGGTATTTTCATCATTGATGATTACCGCCTGCGCCACGGCGCCGGATAGCCCCGAGGGGGCCTCTGAAGCACGGAATATGTTGACGACGCTACAGAACGACCCCAACTTGGCAGACCGGGCGCGGGTTGAGATCAGAGAGGCCGAAGCGGCCGTGCGTGTTGCCGAGGAGCCATTACCGAAAGACAAGGCGGCGCTGGGCGAGCATAGAGTGTATATGGCGGACCAGAAGGTGGCGATCGCCGAAGCCAGGGCCGCCACACGTTATGCCGAAGCTCAGCGGGAGCAGCTGGGTGAGCAACGCGACGCGGCACGACTGGACGCTCGCACCCGCGAAGTGGGGCGAGCGCGGGATGAGGCTAGCAAAGCCCGTAGTGACGCTGAGGCTGCCCGCACCTCTAAAGAAGAAGGGGCGGCGGCTGCCTCGCGCCAAGCCGCCGAGTATCAGAGCCAGATAGATGCCTTGCAGGCTGAGGTGACGGACCGGGGGCTGGTATTAACGCTGGGGGATGTTCTATTCTCCACCGGAAGCGCCGAGCTTCAGGGTGGGGCCTACCGCACACTGGACAAGCTGGTCACCTTCTTAAATGAATATCCCGAACGCCGGGTGCAGATTGAAGGCCATACCGATAATGTCGGTAGCGTTGAGTACAATCAGGAATTGTCGCGCGAACGCGCAGAGTCGGTCAGTCACTACCTGGCGGAGCAGGAAATCGCTTCGCAGCGGCTCTCCACCTCGGGTATTGGCATGGGTCAGCCAGTCGCGAGTAACGACTCCGCAAGCGGGCGGCAGCAGAACCGTCGTGTTGAAATCATCATCGAGAATCCTTCTCGACGCTAGCGGGCCACGCTGTTAACGGCCATCCCTGCAAAGGGCTGGCCTCACCATTGATCCAGCCATCGGAACCCAAACATCCGCTGGCTGGTTTTTTTATGGGGCCGGCCTTAACTACCAGCTCCCCACCTGCACCTTCCTCGCGACGCCCCTTTGCCTAAGTGTGAACCAGGTCACAATTATCCAATTGATAATTATAGTATGTAGATTTATAGTATGCACGTGGGCACATTGATGGCATGTCGAATTCAGAAAAGTCCTGTCAGTTGGTGCGCCAGTTTGCGGAAAATGTCCGCCGCGAGCGGCGTGATCGTGGATTGTCCCAGGAGGCGCTGGCTGACCTGGCGGATGTCCACCGAACTTATATCGGAATGCTGGAGCGTGGTGAGAAGAACATCACGCTCAGCACTCTGGAACGGGTTGCCAATGCGCTGAACGTCGATGCTGTCAGTCTGCTCCGCTAGCCATTGTCCCTATTGCCCCGTTGTCGGTATCGAAACGGGGATTTTTTCGTTGCCAGGCCGGCGAAGATGAGTGATGTGTGTGAGTCGTTGATAGCTTTGACGTTGAACTCATATCTCTATGGTTGGAAGCGGTGGCAGGTGTTCTTACTTATTCAACTCAGCACATTGGGGCAGGGCGTAGATATACTCCCGTCCCCTTCTATGGTTTGCGGTGACGTCAAGAACTACGCATTTGTGGTAACCCTTTTCTTTTAAATGACTACTCAGCGCCATAGGGATAACATTTGCCAGCAAAAGACAGCTGAGAAACCATCCTATAAGAACCTTGCCACCCCATTTTTTGATCGTAGCTTCTCGTCCTTTGAGCGCCATTTGTTGCAGTACTACTAGAACCCATAAAACAGTGCCAAGTAGTAAGTAATGCGTTCCCGAATGTAGGATTATTGTCTCGTGCTTTTGGCTGGCTTCTTCTAAAACTCGAAAAATATCGTAGATGCTAAAAACCACTGCTGGTGTCACTAGAACAGCGACAGCCAGCAGAGCAGTATTGGTAGTTTTGGCTTTCACTTAGTAGCGGCTTATACTGGGGCAGTGGGAAAATAGGCATTGAATGAGCGTGGGGTTTCGTTCGATTTGCCGCATGCCGTGGTTGAACTCTCGCCTGATCTCGCTCAGATTAATCCCCATTTGACGATAACCTTCAATTAACGCCTTTGTGGCACCAAACCTACTGTCTATTCTGTGCTATCCGTGAGCAGGGAGAAGAGGTCTCTGGCTCTTTCAGTATCTTCAGAGAACAACGCGCTCTTGGCCTGGTCCAGCTCTGAGGGCTGTGGAGGCCCAGATGCCGCGATAGGGGTAAGGAAAAGAAGTATTGAGAGAGTGAATACTTTCTCTAGTAAAGAAGGTGAGATGGTGGACAAGTCCGAGCTTCGCACTGGCTGCTTCCTTGAGTTGATAAGCCAACGTTTTACAGTATTTTCTGAGAAGACTACCTCAATAGTGGGGTAAAGCTTAGCGAGCATATAAAGCGAAGTCAATTGATTGCATCTGTTTTTCAACAAACTTTTCCCGCAAAAATCGAGGTTAGGCTAAGCACGCGACCAGCGGAATTTTCTCACAAAATCACATATCCATGGCGTATTACGCCTCATTAATAGAGATTAATGCGCCATTCATTATTGTCTCGTTGACAATAAGTGAGGGCGTTGCTATAGCTGTGCGCCGAGTTTCGGGCTGTTGCGTTATGAGTGAATTGCTGTGGTGTGTGGAGCTGTTCGATTCGAAATAAATAGCCTGATTTTAAATTAAAATAAGTTATGAAGGGTTTTTTACTATGAACTTGATATCACTTAAGCGGCTTGCAACTGGTGGCGCAAACGCCACCAAGGCGTTGCTTTGTGCCGCAACGCTCTGTGCCTCCGGGGCTTACGCCCAAACGTTGACTGAGAACTCCACGGGTACCCACGATGGGTTTTATTACTCGTTCTGGAAAGACAGTGGCGACGCCTCTTTTGAGTTGTTGGAAGGCGGTCGTTATCGGTCCCAGTGGAGCAACTCCACGAACAACTGGGTTGGCGGTAAAGGCTGGAATCCGGGTGGCCGCAAAGTGGTGAATTATTCCGGCAGCTACAACGTGGATAATTCCCAGAACTCCTACCTCGCCCTGTATGGTTGGACTCGCAATCCGTTGGTCGAATACTACGTAATTGAAAGTTACGGCTCTTACAATCCCTCCTCCTGTACCCAAGGGCGGGAAAACCACGGTACCTTTCAAAGCGACGGCGCAACCTACGAGATTATTCGTTGCCAGCGCGTGAACAAACCCTCCATTGAAGGTAACGCCACGTTTGACCAGTACTTCAGCGTTCGCCAGCCCAAGAAAGGCTTTGGCAATATCAGCGGTACCATTACCGTGGGCAACCACTTTGATGCCTGGGCCGCGGCGGGCCTGCAACTCGGGGACCATGACTATATGGTTCTGGCCACCGAAGGCTATCAAAGCCGAGGTAGCTCAGATATTACCGTGAGCGAAGGTACCGGTGGCGATACTGGTGGTAACACCGGAGGTGATACCGGTGGAAATACTGGCGGTGATACTGGTGACAGCGGTTCCGATGGGAATAGCGGCGATATTGTGGTTCGGGCGCGCGGTGTCGCGGGCGGCGAACACGTTAACCTATTGGTCGGCGGCAGTGTTGTTGCGGACTGGAGCCTGACCACAAGCCTGGCCAATTACACCTATACCGGTGGCGCTTCGGGCGATGTGCAGGTGGAGTTCGATAATGACGGCGGTGACCGTGATGTGATTCTGGACAGCGTGTACGTCAACGGCGAAACTCGCCAGGCTGAGGATATGGAATACAACACCGCTACCTATGATGGTGAGTGTGGTGGTGGCTCCTATTCGGAAACCATGCATTGCGACGGGGTCATCGGTTTTGGCGAAACGTCGGATTGTTTCAGCGGCAGCTGCAGCGGCGGCGACACCGGCGGAAATACCGGAGGCGACACTGGCGGCAACACGGGCGGTGATACCGGAAACGACTCGGGTGGCACTAGCTGTAGTGGTTATGTTGGCCTGACGTTTGACGATGGACCGAACGGCAATACCAGCACGCTTATTAGCTTGCTACAGCAAAATGATCTGACCCCCGTGACCTGGTTCAGCCAGGGCGAGTATGTGGACAATAATCCGGGAATGGTTTCTCAGATGATGGAAGTGGGTGAAGTGCAGAACCATAGCTACTCGCACCCGTCCATGACCGGCTATAGCTACCAGCAGGTGGTGGATGAAATTAGTCGCACCAATGATGCCATCCAGAATGCCGGCGCACCTAAGCCTACACTCTATCGTCCTCCCTACGGCGATAACACCTCCACTATTCGCCAAGCGGCGCAGGACCAAGGGCTGACCTTTATCACTTGGGATGTGGACTCTCGGGACTGGGATAGCGCCAGTGCCTCGCAAATCGCTAATGCCGCAAATCAGTTGCAGGATGGCCAGGTGATTTTGATGCACGATGCCAATTACGCGAATACCAATGCGGCTCTTCCGCAAATTGCCTCTAACTTGCAGGCAAAAGGTTTGTGCCCCGGTCGCATCGACCCGAATACCGGTCGCGCCGTCGCGCCGAGTGGTTCTACCGGTGGCGATACGGGCGGAAACACTGGGGGTGATACCGGTGGTAATACCGGTGGCGACACCGGGGGCGATACTGGTGGCAATACCGGAGGTGACGCAGGTGGAAGCACCGGCAGTGACTGTCAGTGCAACTGGTACGGAACCCTGTACCCAAGCTGCGATAACCAAAATAGTGGTTGGGGCTGGGAGAACTCCGCAAGCTGCATTGGCTCCACTACTTGTAATGATCAATACGGCGATGGTGGCGAGGTTTGCAACTGATCCCGTGTTAATACGTTAAGCCATAAAGCCATTTGTTTTTCATAGCGATTATCGATTTAAGCGGGGTTTTTACCCCGCTTTTTTTACGCTTAAAAAAAGTATTTTAAGAACCGTAAGAACGGAATTTTTTCACAGAATGAATAATCGTTGGCGGGCGTTATTTCAATAAGAAAGGTTGAAGTGCCAATATTTATTGTCTTGTTGACAATAAGAATTGGGGTTGCTATATCTGTGTCCCGAGTCTGAACGGTAAGCAGCTATAGGAGCAGCATAAGGAGCGTTCCTATGTGGCCTCTTTGATGTTTCACAGGTAGGCCGCAAGCACTTTTGGTTTTAAGGTTTAATAGGATTAAACACAAATAAAACAGGCTTGAGGTTTTCTTCGCTGTATCTATTTTTATTTGTGAGCAGCTGCCCCAGGAGTCGAGCAATGAACGGTGCGCGTCAAAATTGTCGGGTTTTAAAACCCGGTTTTTTGTAGGCCCGGCTTGGCTCATCATTAAAATAAGTTATGAAGGGTACTTTTTTATGAACTTAACAACACTTAAGCAATTTGCGAAACAAGGCGCTTGCGCGACCAAAGCGCTAGTGTGTGCCGCAACTCTCTGCGCGTCAGGGGCTTACGCTCAGACGTTGACTCAGAATGAAACGGGCACTCACGACGGGTTCTATTACTCGTTCTGGAAGGATAATGGCGATGCGTCTTTTGAGCTTCTGGAGGGCGGTCGCTACCGCTCCCAGTGGAGCAACGCCACGAACAACTGGGTTGGCGGTAAAGGCTGGAACCCGGGTGGCCGTAAAGTGGTGAATTATTCCGGCAGCTACAACGTGGATAATTCCCAGAACTCCTACCTCGCACTGTATGGTTGGACTCGCAATCCGTTGGTCGAGTACTACGTGATCGAAAGTTACGGGTCTTACAACCCGTCCTCCTGCAGTGAAGGTCGTCAAACCTTCGGCACCTTTCAAAGCGACGGCGCCACCTATGAGCTTATTCGTTGTCAGCGCATAAATAAGCCGTCTATTGAAGGCAATGCGACATTCGATCAGTACTTCAGTGTTCGCCAGCCCAAGAAGGGCTTCGGTAGTATTAGCGGTACCATTACCGTGGGTAACCACTTTGATGCCTGGCAAGCAGCGGGCTTGCAGTTGGGTGACCATGACTACATGGTGATGGCGACCGAAGGTTACCAGAGCACGGGTAGCTCTGATATCACCGTAAGCGAAGGCGCCGGTGGCGGCGGCAACCCCGGCGGCGGTGGTAACCCCGGTGGTGGTGGCGACCCCGGTGGCGACAACGGTGACGGCTCACCCTCTGGTAGCGATATTGTGGTTCGCGCTCGTGGTGTCGCTGGCGGCGAGCATATCAACCTGATTATCGGTGGCAGCGTGGTGGCCGATTGGGATCTGACCACCAACTTCGCGAACTATACCTACAGTGGCAATGCCTCGGGCGATGTTCAGGTAGAGTTTGACAACGATGGCGGTGATCGCGACGTGGTTCTGGACAACGTCTACGTAAACGGTGAAACCCGGCAAGCCGAAGATATGGAATACAATACCGCCACTTACGACGGCGAGTGCGGTGGTGGCTCCTATGCGGAAACCATGCACTGTGACGGCGTGATCGGCTTCGGCGAAACCGGCGATTGCTTCAGCGGTAACTGCACGGGCGGCAATACCGGTGGCAACACGGGTGGCGATACCGGCGGTAATACTGGTGGCGACAACGGTGGTAATACCGGAGGCAACACCGGAGGCAATACGGGTGGAAACACCGGTGGCAGCGCTTGCCAGTGTAACTGGTACGGTACTACCTACGCCTCTTGCGAAAACCAAGAAAGCGGCTGGGGTTGGGAAAACAACGAAAGCTGCATCGGCACTACCACCTGTAACGACCAGTACGGTGACGGTGGCGAAGTCTGTAACTAAGGGTTGGGGTAGCAGTACCCATTAACCCGAGCCGGGGCGACCCGGCTTACCCGAAAAGGGCGGATATTTATCCGCCCTTTTTTTGTGGCTGTTCGTTCTGAAGCGGTGGGGTTAGAGGAATATATGGTCGTCGCTTGGGAACTCACCGGCTTTGACGTCTGCGACATACTTTTTCAAGGCGCCGGGGATGTCGCCGGCCTCGGTCAAGAAGTTCTTGGAAAACTTGGGGGGCTGTTCGGTCAGGCCCAGAATGTCGTTGATGACCAGTACCTGAGCGTCGGTATCGCGGCCAGCGCCGATGCCCACGGTGGGGATGGGGATCTCGCGGGTAATGCGCGCCGCGAGTTCCGAGGGCACGCATTCGAGCACCAGCAGGTCGGCGCCAGCCTCGGACAGAATGCCGGCGTCCTCGGCGATCTCCTCCGCTTGCTCGGGAGAGCGTCCCTGGACCCGGAAGCCGCCGAACTTATTCACCGACTGGGGAGTCAGGCCCAAGTGGGCGCATACCGGAATACCGCACTCGCTCAAGCGCCGCACGGTATCCTCAAGCCAGCGACCACCTTCAATTTTGATCATCTGTGCTCCGGCCTGCATCAGGCGCGCGGAGTTTTTTAGTGCGTCTTCCAGCGTTGCGTAGGTCATAAAGGGCAGGTCGGCGATGATCAGGGACTTTCGGTTGCCCCTCGCCACCGCTTCAACGTGGTAGGTCATCTGCTCCATGGTGACGGGGATAGTGCTTTGGTAGCCCAGCACGGTCATGCCGAGAGAGTCGCCAATAAGTACCGTCTCCACGCCACACTTTTCCGCCATTCCCGCCATGGGGGCGTCGTACAGTGCGACCATCACGAACTTTTCGCGTTGATCCTTGAGTTTCTGCAAGGTCTTGATGGTGACGGTTTTGTTCAGAGCGGTGTCGGTATTCGATCCGTAAGGCATAGCATCTCTCCGGGTCGGGCTCAGAGCGCCGGTGTGGGGTTGTAGTAGTGGCGCCCGCTTTTGATGGTCAGCAGCGTTTCGATCAATTGCTGAAAATGCTGTCGGTTGTTGGCCAGGTCCAGGTCCTGAGCGTTGACGATCAGTAATGGAGAACTGTCGTAGTAATGGAAGAACTGAGTATAGGCTTCGTTCAGCGCTTCCAGGTACTCCGGGCTGATGTTCTGTTCGCTGGCCACGCCTCGTTGGCGGATGCGTTCGTTCAGGACCTTGGAGGGGGCTTGCAGGTAGATCACCAAATCCGGTACGGGAGCGTCCAGGGTGAGCCGGTCATACACTTGCTGGTAAATGCTCAGTTCATCGTCATCCAGGGTAACCTGGGCGAACAGCTGGTCTTTTTCCATCAGGAAGTCGGCCACGCGCACAGGCTCGAACAGGTCGTTCTGGCGCAGTTCCTGGAGCTGGTTGGTCCGCTGAAACAGGAAAAACAACTGAGTCTGTAACGCCACGGTGCGCGGGGCGCGGTAAAAGCGCTCCAAAAAGGGGTTCTCCTCGGGTTGCTCAAGCAATACATCGTAGTTGAACAGCTGGGCGATGTTTTTGGCGAGCGTGGTCTTGCCCACGCCGATCGGGCCTTCGACGGCGATATAGCGGGGAAGCTCGGCCTGTGAGAGGTCCCATTGATGGTCGTCAAACATGGTCGACACGAGTTAAGACTCCCGGTGTTGGCTGTCAGAGGTGAGGCGTTCCAGCCCCTCGAATGGGCACCTTGCTAATAATGACTCAAGAGAGGTGTTCGAGGGAAGGGTCAGTTCAGGGGCGATATCGGCCAGGGGGTAGAGCACGAACGCCCGGTGGGGCATTTCCGGGTGGGGGACCCGCAGCCGGGGTTCGTCGATGCGCTGGTGGCCGTACAGTAGCAGGTCCAAATCCAGCGTTCTGGGCCCCCAATGCTCTCGGCGTACCCGTCGATGGGCCCGCTCGAGCCGTTGTAGCTCGTCCAGCAGCTCCAGCGGCAGGAGCGCTGTCTTGAGCTTAGCGACGGCGTTGATGTAGTCGGGCTGGGGTGGACCGACCGGCGCGCTGCGGTATAGGGATGAGCGCGCCAGAAGCCGGCTTTGAGGCAACTGGGACAGTTCATCAAAAGCGCGCTCGACATGCGCCCGGGGGCCGTCGAGGTTACTGCCCAGGCCAATGTAGCAATGGGCCGGCGTCATTCCTGAGGGGTAGGGCTGGGCGATTCGCCGGAGGGGGGGCGACGGCGCTTGCGCCCCCGGCGGCGTCCGCCTCTGGGCTTGGCGCCCTGGCGGGCCTCGGCGATCATTTTCTGTTGTTCGGCTTCATCTACCTCTTGGAAGCGGGTCCACCAGTTGCCCGCCCCGTCCAGGTGCTCACCGGCGGCTTCTCGCAATAGCAGGAAGTCATAGGCGGCCCGGAATCGGGACTGCTCCAGTAAGCGTTGCGGGTGACGCTTCTGGACCAGGCGATGCTGCATATCCCACATCTCTCGCATCGGAATGAGGAAACGCTTGGGGATGGAGGTGTGCCCCAACTGGTGCCCAATCACTTCGGTGGCCGCCTGCTGGTACGCCTGCGGGGGCGGCATGTTCTTGGCCAGGTGGTCGGCGCGGGCGGCCATGGGAGGCCAGAGCATGGCGGCGAAAATAAACGCGGGCGTTACGGGTTTGCCGGCGCGCACGCGCTTGTCGGTGTTGGCCATGGTGTTTTCAATGAGCGCTAAACCGGTCTCACTGCCCGCTTCCAGGGCCGCCTCGGTAGCCGGAAACAGGTGGGCCAGGAGGCCGTAGTCCCGCATCAGAGTAAAGGTGGCGGTGGCCGAGCCGGCCATGAAAAGCTTGAGGACCTCTTCGAAGAGACGGGCGGGCGGCACGTTGCGCAGCAGCTCTCCCAGCTCAATGATGGGGTCGGCCGTGCCCGGATCGACCTGAAAACCCAGTTTGGCGGCGAAGCGCACTGCGCGAAGCATGCGGACAGGATCTTCCTTGTAGCGGGTGTGTGGGTCGCCGATGATACGCAGGGTTCGCTTCTCCAAGTCCTCTAGCCCGCCGGTGTAATCGTGAATGGCGAAGTCGTTCAAGGTGTAATAGAGGGCGTTGACGGTGAAATCACGCCGCACGGCGTCGGTTTCCAGGGTGCCGTAGACGTTGTCCCGAAGGAGCATACCGTCTTCATTGCTGGCCTTGTCGTGGTGCCCGCGGAAGGTGGTGACCTCGATAATCTCCCGCCCCATGCGCACATGCACGATCTGGAAGCGCCGGCCAATGATGCGGGCCCCGCGGAAGAGGCGTTTGATTTGCTCAGGCTTGGCATCGGTGGCGATGTCGAAGTCCTTGGGGTGGCCTCCCAGCAGCAGGTCCCGCACGCCGCCGCCCACCAGGAACGCCTGAAAACCGCCTTCCTCCAGGCGCTTCATGATTTTGATCGCCGCCTGGCTGATGTTTCGGCGGGAGACATTGTGTTGATCGCGGGGAATGATCAGCGGACGGTGCGGTTGGCGAGCGCGGGGGCGAAATTTGTCGATGAGCCGTTTCAGCATGGGTAATGGGTACTGTCAGTGGGTTCTCGCGTCGGCTGGCTCGCCGGACGGTCGTCTGAAAGCCGGGCAGTTTAGCACGGGCAGGGTGTGGGGGAAACGTTGAGGAAGGGAAGAGCCTTTTAGGGCCCGCAAGGCAAAGAACGCCCAGAAAGCAAAACGGGAAAGCCGAAGCTTTCCCGTGGGATCGAGTTACCAGTGCTCCTTTGATCTTCAAATCGGCGCGTCCATGCCCTCATCTCAAGTGTGCGTGCTTGCAATCCCGCTCCAGTGTCTAGTCAGTCTTTCCGCTTTTTCTTGTGTCTTATCGTTATGTTTTTATATGCGTAAAGCCTAAGGCTTTCGCTTTTTCTTATTGTTGTGCATTTTTATTATGCAGTCTGTTTTTATTGTTTCTTGTCATTATTATGTTGTTTTCACTTCTTATTATTTGTTGTTGTTATTTATGAACTTCTTCTTTTCTTATTGTCTATTGTTTTAATTATGGCGTTTCATTTCTTATTGTTTGTTGTTGTTATTATGTCGCGCTTTTTATTGTTTGTTGTTGTTATGTGCCCGGATATAGAGCACGCTGCGTGCCAGAAATGAAAAGTCCTTTAAAAACAATGGCTTAACTTAATTGTATGATCACTTATTAAGTTTAGTTATTTCTAATCGTTACAAATGCGGGAACAGTTTGTTACGGCTTCCGCACTAGGTAACAGTTATTCGTTTGGTAACAGTCCGTTCAAAAAGTAACCAGCGGTAACGTCTGTGACGCTGAATGCTGTTTTTTGGCGCCGTATAAAGTGAGCGAGTGTTACGGTGGCGCTTCATTAAACGGCGTTGAAAGGAACGGGTATCCAGTGAGGATTCGCAGTTAAGATGGCCGCTCAGGCGCGGCCGCACGGGGATGCTAGGCGGGTTAATGGGCGATCTGGCTTATTTTGCGCTGGCGGTTTTGTTGCGTGGGATGCCAAAGCGCTGGCGCCGCTCCCACAGGCATTTGCGGCTGACGCCCAGTTTCCGGGCCAGCTCGGTCTCACTCATGGTGTCCTGGTGTTCCAGCACGAAGCGCTGGAAGTAGTCCTCCAATGACAAGTCCTCACTCGGGTCCTGGGGCGCCCGACCCCGGGGCTGGATGCGCTCAGGAGAGCGACGGGTGTCATCTTCGTCGTCTTCCTCAAAGCGTACCAGGTCCAGATCAATGTCCAGGAGTTCGTGGCTGATCTCCTGGGTGTCCTCGCACAGAATGACGGCCCTTTGTATGGCGTTCTCCAGCTCCCGCACGTTGCCCGGCCAAGTGTAGGTGGTGATGGCCTGTACCGCCTCGGGGGATAGCTTGAGGTTGGGCTTGCCCATTTCTTGGCAGAAGCGTTGCAGCAGAGATTCGGCAAGGGAAATAATGTCTTTGCCGCGATCGCGCAGTGGAGGCAGTTCCAGCTGAACGACGTTGATTCGAAAGTAAAGGTCTTCTCGGAACTGTTTTTCCTGGGCCAGCTTGCGCAGGTCCCGGTGGGTCGCGGCCACGAGCCGGACGTCCACCTTGCGTGATTCCACCGAACCGATGGGCCGCACCTCTCCTTCCTGCAGTACACGCAACAGCCGGGCTTGGGCCTCTAGCGGCAATTCGCCGATTTCATCAAGAAAAAGGGTGCTGCCGTCGGCCGCGGCCACCAGGCCTTCGCGCATGCTGGCGGCGCCGGTAAAGGCGCCCTTTTCGTGGCCGAAGAGTTCGGATTCGATCAAGGTCTCGGGAATGGCGGCGCAGTTGACCGAAATCATGGTCTTGTCCCGGCGCGGGCTTTCCTCGTGAAGTGCTCGGGCCACCAGCTCTTTACCGGTGCCGGTCTCCCCATGCACCAGCACGGTGGCCTTGGTGGGGGCCACCTTGTGGATGCGGTTGTACAAGTCCTGCATGACGTCGCTGGAGCCGATCATGCCGGCGATGGCGTGGCTCGCGGTGGCGGAGCTGTGTTTCTGTTGGCTGGCGGCATTGGCCTTGCCGATCACCCGCTTGACGGCGGTGACCATTTCTTCGTGGTCGAAAGGCTTGGCAATGTAATCCACCGCGCCCATGCGCATGGAGTCTACCGCTGAGCGCAGGCTGGCGTAACTGGTCATAATCAGTACCGGCACATTCTCGGCCTGTTTGATCAGGTCCGTGCCGGGTGCGCCGGGCAAGCGCAGATCGCTGATGATCAGGTCAAAGTCGGGCAGGGAAAACTTGCCCATAGCCTCTTTGACCGATGGCGCTTCGCTTACCTCATACTTGTTGCGCTCCAGAAGCCGGCGCAGCGCGGTGCGAATAATGGGTTCGTCTTCAACGATCAGGATCTTACTCATAGTGCTCACATCGCCTATGGTCGGGCAGGATGCTCAAGTTCTGGCGCCATCAATGAATAGGGTAGAGACCTAAAATGCGCCAGAGCTTCAGCGAGCCTGATGTGCAGGCTGGGAAAAGCCCACCTGCGTGGATTTCCACAGCCGGGTAGATGGCGGAAAATATCATTCCGCCAGCATGGAATCAATATGGCGAGGCAATTTGATCGTAAACTGTGCACCGGTTTGGTGCACAGGGTCCGCGGGACTCTTGATGTCGAGCTTGCCACCATGATCCTCCACAATGCTATAGACCATCGCTAGCCCCAGTCCGGTTCCCTCGCCCGGGTCCTTGGTGGTAAAGAAGGGCTCCAGAATCTGATCCAGCTTGTCCTGTGGTATGCCGCTGCCCTGATCGGTTACCGAGAAAATGATGCTGTACTCGTCCTCGTCGCTGTCCAGCATAACATGGCTGCCGGGCGGGCTGGCGTCTCTGGCGTTGGAAAGCAGGTTGATAAACACCTGAATCAGGTGCTGGCTGTCGCCGGCAATGATCGCATTGCGAGCAATATTGTTGACGTATTCCACCTCGTTTTTGTCTTTTTGCAACGACAGCAGTTGGATGGCCTCATTGGCGCAGGCGCGCAAATCCACGGCTTCAAACTCGCTTTTCTTGTTTTGGCCGCTATGGGAGAAGCTCACCAAGGACTGCACAATACGCGTCACCCGGTCAGTCTGACTCAGGATGTGCTCGGCGGTTTCCAGCACTTCCGGAGTCTCGGACTCGTAGCGCAGGTTCTGGGCCAGGCTGGAAATACCGGTGATGGGGTTGCCGATCTCGTGGGCCACGCCTGCGGCCAAGCGGCCCACGGAGGCCAGCCGCTCACTGTGAATAAGCTCCTGCTCCAGTAGCTGGGTTTCGGTCACATCCTCCAGCAGAATCACCTGATCGTACTCCCCGCTGTGGATGCTGCCCTCGATGTTGGCCTTGTGCAGGCTGATCCAGTGGGGGCGGCCGTTCAGGTCAATTTCCTGGCGGTAGTAGTGGGGCTCGCTGTTTTCGCTGAAATCGGTCAACAGACCCCGCCAGGGCTCGGCCAGGTCCTCCAGGCGCGAGCCGGTCACATCGTCGCTCGGGGTTTGGGTTAACAGTTCCATGGCCCGGTTCCACATTAGAATTTCCCCGTCCCGCCCCAGAGAGCAGACCGCCATGGGGAGCTCTTCCAGGGTTTTACGGTGGTACAGGCGCAGGTTGTTCAATTCGGCGGCCATACCCGTGAGGTGGTCCCGGTATTGGGCCAGACGGTTTTCAATCAGGTTTATATCCAGAGTATCGCGCCGTTCGGCCAGCTTGTAGGGCAGGTGACGGTCCATGATCTCACCGGCCACATGGATGCCCATCAGCCCGGATAGGTTGGCCTCAATTTGGTCGCGCAGGCGGCGCAGGGCATAGGGGCGGCGTTCGGTAATGCGCAGGCCCAGCTCGCTCAGGGCAACGTCCACTTCCCGGCTGGCGGTCACCTTGCCCAGGGAGCGGGCCAGTCGGGTTTTGAATTCCGCCGCGCTGTGAACATCCAACGCCTGGCGCACCGGCTGGCTGAGCTCATCGGCGGCGCAGAGCTCGGCGCTGTATTGTTCTTCTTCGTTCTGGCGGGTGAGCAGAGAGAGGCCCACAAAAATGGCCGTATTGGCCCCGATGGACAGTAGTGCCACCTCACTCCAATGACCCATGCCCAGAGGTACCACAATGTCGGTGCCGGGAATGGGTAGCCCCGCCAGCCCGGTAATAACCGGAATGAGCAAGGCCGTGGCCCAGATTAGGGTGCCCACGCTCAGCCCGGCCAGTAGGCCCCGCCGGTTGCCCCGGGGCCAGAACACAATGGCGAACATGCCGGGCAGAAACTGCAGGGTTTCGATAAATGTCAGCAGGGCTAGATTGGTCAGGCTGTGGCGGTTATCGAGCAACCAGTAAACAAAATAGCTGGCGAAGAACAACGTGGCGATAAGCACCCGGCGCAACCAAACCAGCTGGCGGTAGAGGTCGTCCCGGTTGCGCAGGCTTAGCGCCGGGAGGATCCAGTGGTTCATTACCATGGTGGTCAGGGCGAGAATCATAACCACCATGGCGCCGGTCGCGGCGGAGAGGCCCCCGATAAACGCCAGCACGGTCAGGCTCGGTGACTCGGCCAGAATCGGCACCCCGAGGGTAAAGTACTGGGCCGGCAAGGGGACGGAGAGTTCGAACCCGGCCCACAGAATTGGGAAAATCGGCAGCGCCATCAGCAGCAGGAACAGCGGAAAGGCCCACGTAATGGTGTGGGTGTTGCGCATCAATAGGTTTTCAGTCACGCCCATGTGGAAGATGTGGGGCATGGTGATGGCCGTGGCGACAAACACCAGCAGAAGGGTGTGGGCGGCACCGTCTTGTATTGGGGCGTGCAATAGAGCCAGGTTCTCGGGGTTTTGGGCCAGCCACTGGTCCAGGCCGGTGAAACCGTCGAACACACCGTAAACCGCCAACAGGCCGATGGCACAGAGGGCGAATACCTTGAGCAGGGATTCGAACGCCATGGCGGTGAACAGGCCCCGGTGCTGGTCCTTGCTGGAGCCGAACAGAATGGTGAACACGCTCAGCAGCGCGCAGTAACCCAGGGCCATCAGGTCCTTGAAGGTAAAGCCGGTGCCCATGGCGGGCAGGCTGGGGTTGCTGCTCACGGTGAGGATGTACATGGTGTCGGCGATGGCCTGAATTTGCAGCGCCATCAAGGGCAATATGCCCAGCAGCATACACAGGGTGGTTACCGCTCCCACACCGTGACTGTGGTAGCGGAACACGAGCAGGTCGGCGAGCGAATGCACCTGGTGCCGACGGGCCAGGTCCGCCAGTGGGGCCAATGCGACCGGGGCGAACAGGAACAGAGCGCCGGTGCCCAGGTAGTAGGCGAGGGCACCGTAGCCGAACTGGAAGGCCAGGTCGATGACCCCGTAAAACGCCCAGGCACTGGCGAAGATCCCCAGCGACAGGATGTACGTCAGTGGGTGCTGGGTGACGGACTCGGGAATCCACCCGCGTTCGGTTATCCAGGCAATGCCAAACAGCGCCAGCAAGTAGCTGACACCGAGCAGAGCCACATGGCTTAACTCAAAGGTCATGAGGCCTCTTTTTACGGCGTTGGACGAGGTAGGCGATGATAATGACCACCATCCAGATGATGTAGGGCCGGAACCAAGCCCCTTCCGGGTTGATGATCCAGGTAAATAGGGTGGGGGAGAAAATGTAAGCCACCAGTAGCAAGAGGATGACCAGGCGCTGATTGTTCACTCTCTATTCTCCTCGGGCCTGTCGGTTGTAGTGGGGGCGGCATTAGTGGGGTTGAGCATGGCAGTGGGGGCCTTTCCCTCCCGGGCGCGGATGCGTTCGGGCTGCCAGTGGGCCTGAGCCCACTCCAGTACCACCTCGGGCGCGGCGCCGCGCAGCTCGGCCGGAGGGCGCTGCTGCAAAAAGTCTAACGCGTACCAGAGATTGGTTCCCGCCTTTTTTGACTGCAATGGGGGAGCGTGATGCTGTTTGCTCAGCTTTTGCCCGAGCTCATTGTTGGCGACCGGAACGTGACCAAGGGCCGGGGGCTGCCCGCCCATAAGAGCGAAAGCGGCGAGCTGACCGGCACTGACCGGCAGCAGGTCCATGCCGCGAATGACATGGGTCACGCCCTGCTCAATATCATCAACGATGACCGCGAGCTGATAGGCAAACAGGCCATCCTTGCGTTTGATGATGGGGTCGCCCACCTCTTGGCGCAAGCTTTGAGCCTGGGGCCCCTGAAACAGATCGGTCCAGCGGTACGGATCGGCGGGTTCGGTGTGGCCTTCGGGGACATCGAACAGCTTCAGTCGCCAGGCGTGAGGTTCATCCGGCGAGACGGCCCGGTCCCGGCAGCGGCCGTCATACACGCCTCCCAGGGCGCGGATGTCCTTGCGGGTGCACCGGCACCGGTAGGCCAGCCCCGCGGCGAGCAAACGCTCCAGCGTGGCCTCGTAGGCCTTCTGGCGGTCGCTTTGGAATAGGATGTCGCCGTCCCAGTGCAGTTGGTGAGCCTCTAGCGTGGCCAGAATCGACTCTTTGGCGCCGGCTTCTTCCCGCGGTGGGTCCAAGTCCTCCATGCGCACCAGCCACTTTCCTCCGCCGGTTCGGGCATGCAGGTAGCTTGCCAGCGCACTGACCAGTGAGCCGAAATGCAGCGGGCCACTCGGAGAGGGCGCGAAGCGACCGACATAGGGGTCGGGTTCAAACGTTGAAGGGGGGCGGGGGGCGCTGTTCGCGGGGTAGGGCATATCACTGCGGACTATGGGGGCTCGCCACAGTGGACGAGCCCCGCTCAGTTTTTAGCCTCCGACTTGCTTTTCCTTGATTTCATCCAGGGTCTTGCAGTCTACGCACAGGGTGGCGGTCGGGCGGGCTTCCAGTCGGCGAATGCCGATCTCCACGCCACAGGCGTGGCAGAAGCCGTAGTCTTCATTCTCGATCAGCTCCAACGTGCTGTCGATCTTTTTAATCAATTTGCGTTCGCGGTCGCGCGTGCGCAGTTCCAGGCTGAACTCTTCCTCCTGGCTGGCGCGGTCGGCGGGGTCCGGGAAGTTGGCGGCTTCGTCCTTCAGGTGGCTCATGGTCCGGTCCACCTCTTCCATTAACTCGCGACGCCAGGCGAGCAGCAACTGACGAAAGTGCTCGAGCTGGTTTTCGTTCATGTACTCCTCACCCTTTTTTTCCTTGTAAGGGGTGAAGTTACTCAGTGTGTAGCTCTCTGCGGTCGATGAACTCTTCGGCATGGTTTCGCGCCTCGTATGACTTCCCATTTAGCTGGCCGACTCGGTGGACGGGCGGGTTGGGTAAACCCGGGAGTTCCGCGCCCTCCGTCGCCTTACACCTTCTTCGCCTCAATAAACACGGCAAATTTGAAGGGTTGGCAAGCTACCAGATATCCCCCGGCTTCGCCAGTGTTTTTTACGCCCGATTCGGCCTATTTTGACTCTGGATTGAGCCGGTTTTCACTAACTGTAACAATAGAGGATTATTTGATTGTTTTTCCCTATTAGGAGTTCTCCTTGAGTCAAAAATGGCAATGTGGTGTTTTGCTGCGGCGTTACAAACGATTTCTCGCGGACGTGCGCCTCTCGGATGGCACTGAAATAACCATTCACTGCCCCAATACCGGCTCCATGCGCCAGTGTGTGGTTCCTGAAAGCCCCTGTTGGTTTTCCGATTCCGGCAACCCCAAACGTAAATACCGGCACACCTGGGAGGTGGCAACCACCCCTTCGGGCCATTGGGCCGGGATTAACACCGGGCGGGCCAATCAGCTGGTGCGCCAGGGCATTGAGTCCGGCGTGGTGGCGGAGCTTCAGGGCTACGACCGGCTGCGGCCGGAAGTACGCTACGGCCAGGAAAACTCCCGCATTGATTTTCTGCTGGAGTCTGAGGAAGAGCGCTGTTACGTGGAGGTGAAAAGTGTGACGCTGATGGAGACCCCCGGTCATGGCCTGTTTCCGGATGCGGTCAGCGAGCGCGGGCGCAAACACTTGCGTGAGCTGATGGACATTGTTCACCAGGGCGATCGCGGCGTGTTGCTTTTTTGCGTACAGCATACCGGCGTGGCCCAGGTGGCCCCCGCCGACGAGATTGACCCGGCGTACGGCGATACGTTGCGCCAGGCCATGGCGGCGGGCGTTGAAGTGTATGCCTATCGGGCGGAGATAGATCCGCAGCGCGCGGCTATTGCGCTCACCCAACGCTTACCGGTTAAGGCGCGCCTTTAGAGGGAGGTGTTAGAGGCCCTCCGGGGCGGCCAGCTCCAGCCGCTGGCGCCTGGACTCGCCCCGGCGCTGAACACGGACCACGACCTCATCACCGGGTTCGTACTTTTCAAGCGCCGTCATCAGCTCGTCGTAGTTGCGAGTGGGGTGTTGGTCGATGGCGGTGATGATGTCCCCCAGCACAATGCTGCCCCAACGGCTGCGCTGGGCGCCCACCAGGCCCGCCCGGTCGGCCGGGGAGCCCTGGGCCACGCGCAGAATGGCGACGCCCTCGACGCCCGACTGCTGGGTCCACTGATCCGGTGCGATGTCGATGCCCAGGACGGGCCGGATAATACGGCCGTGTTCGATTAGCTGCGGCACGATGCTTTCAACGGTGTTGACCGGAATGGCAAAGCCGATGCCGGCGCTGGCCCCGCTGGGGCTGTAGATCATGGTATTGACCCCCACCAGCTCGCCCCGGGAGTTGAGCAAAGGCCCGCCGGAGTTGCCCGGGTTAATGGCCGCGTCGGTCTGAATCACGTGGCGGATCTTGCGCTGGTTGGGAGATTCAATTTCCCGCCCCAGCGCACTGACGACACCCGTGGTGAGGGTGGCGTCCAGCCCAAACGGGTTGCCGATGGCCAGCACCTTGTGACCCACGACCAGCTCGCCGGAATCCCCCCGGCGCAGTGGTCTGAGGTGCTTTTGGGGGGCCTCGACTTTGAGCACCGCCAGGTCTTTCTCGGGGGCAAGGCCAACCACTTCCGCGGGCCAGTTGCTTTGGTCCTGCAGAGTGATCATCACCTTGCGCGCGTTTTCGATCACGTGAAAGTTAGTCACCACGTAGCCGCGCTCGTCCCACACAAAACCGGTGCCCGAACCGCGGGGTACGGTCAACAGGTCGAAAGAGCGGGGGTCGCGCACCAGTTGCTGGTTGGTAACGTAAACCACGCTCGGGCTGGCGTACTCAAACACTTCAATGGTATTGCGTTCATCGTCCGTCGCGAACTCCTGAGCGTGCGGAGCCGCCAAGGGGCCCGCTAATAAAACAATAAGTGTGAGCCAACGCCAGAGCATGGTGTCTCCCCGTTTCTTTGGTTGCTTGTTCGGTCGTTGTCGACCGGTTAATGTCCGCGGTTAAGCGCCGCGATACGCTCATCCAGAGGCGGGTGGCTGGCAAAGAGCTTGCCCAGGTTCTGTTTGAAACCGCCGCTAATGCCGAAGGCCTTCATGCTGTCGGGCATGGGGTTTTGGGCGCCGGCCTGGACTTCCGCTTGCAACCGCTGCAAGGCCCGGATCATGGCGCCGCGGCCGGCCAGCTGGGCGCCGGCGGCATCGGCTCGGTACTCCCGGTAGCGGGAGAAGGCCATCACGATCATTGAGGCCAGCAAGGCCAGAATAATCTCCGTGACAAAGGTGACGATATAAAACCCGATGCCGTGGCCACGCTCGGTTCTAAATACCACCCGGTCCACGGTGTGGCCGATAATTCGCGCGAAGAACATCACGAAGGTGTTAATCACCCCCTGGAGTAAACTCAGGGTCACCATGTCGCCGTTGGCCACGTGACCAATTTCATGCGCCAGAACGGCTTTGACCTCGTCCCGGTCAAACCGTTGCAGCAGTCCCTGACTGACCGCTACCAGAGAGGCGTTCTTATTCCAGCCGGTGGCAAAAGCGTTTGCCTGGGGGGCGGGGAAAATACCGATTTCCGGCGTCTTGATGCCGGCCTGTTGGGCGAGCTGTTTAACCGTGCTCACCAGCCACTGTTCATCCGCGGTGCGGGGGGAGTCGATAATCTGAGTGCCGGTGGTTTTCTTGGCAATAAACTTCGACAGAAACAGCGATACGAACGAGCCACCGAAGCCGAACACAGCACAGAAAATCAGCAGGCTTGTGAGGTTTAGGCCGCCATTTTGTTGCAGGTAATGGTCTACCCCCAATAGGGACAGGGTAAAGCCGGCCAGAATCAGAACGGCGAAGTTGGTTAACAGAAAAAGGCCAATGCGCATCACGGCGGTTATCTCCCAAGGAGGTCAATGGCTGACAGTGCCCCGATTCGAGTTGAACGCGGGCCCCACAGTGTCGCTTATATGTGTGCGAGCGGGAAGATTTCAATACGCGCAAAGCGTAAATACGGGTTAATATTTGGCGGCCAAACGCAAATAAGACAGCAGGGGCGAATAGGCTGCCGATACGGCAAACGGGGAAAAGGCAAAAATCTAGGCGGCGGGGAGAAAAGTGGCCACCCCGAAGGGTGGCCCAAGCAACCGTGATTAGCCAGAGGCCTGTTGCCTGGCAAGGCTGTGGCCTCAAGGAGAAGATCCGGCAAGCGCAACCGTGACTGCGGAGTGCACAGGTCGCTTACCTTCACCCCGTCGGGCAGGGGAGATGCTGATGACTGCCCAACGGTTTGTAAATAGTAATTATTATCATTAGCAGTGTCAACAACTTTCCCGGTTTACGCTGGGAAAGTTTTTACCCCTTGGCTTGCTGGGCGAGGAGTTGGCCGTTGAGCTGGTTGATTTTGTCCGCCAGCTCTTCCACCAGCCCCAGGCAGATTTGCGGTTGCATTTCCACCAGATCGGCAAACTCCTCTTTGCGTACCGCCAGTACGGTGCAGTCACTGACGGCCACCACCGAGGCCATGCGCTTTTGGCGGGTAAAAACGGCTAGGGCACCGAAAATCTCGTTGGCGTTAATCTCCCCAACCTTGAGACCGTCGCGCAGGGCGTGGGCTTTCCCCTCCAGCAGGGTGTACACCTGATGGGCTTCCGACCCTTGATGGATGATGGTCTCGCCGGCCATAAAGTGCATAAAGCCGGCGGAGGGTTGGAATTCCGCTCGAATCTCCTGGGCCAGGGAGGCGCGGTAGAAGGCGTTGGCGTACATCAAGTAGTGGGCAAACCGCGCCTGACCCATCACCTCCTCTCGGTGGTAGGGCTCCAGTGTCACCGGCTCACTACACCCGTAAACGCCCGTTTCAACCGGAAGCTCGCGCTCCAGCCCGATGAGGTCGCCCGCGCTGTGGCGGGTCACCTGTTTGCCGCCCACCCGGTAAAAGGCTTCACCTTCGGTAATCAGCCAGAGACGGTCTTTCTCGCCATTGCCGAGCAAATCGTGGCTAACACCGAAAGACGTTGTCTCACCCGCCGGGCTCAAGCCGGACAACAGCTCGGTTCCGGCTTCGCGCAGGTGGGCGGCGCAGTCGGTGATGAGGTCCGACTGTTTGTGCGGAAGGTGCATAGAAAGCCTCCAGGATCGTCATTAGCGGCGCCCTTTAACGGACGGTTAAGCTTCGCTAAGCGTATCCTGTTCAGCTTCGGCAACCAACTGTTGTTTGAGGTCGGGTGACAAGTCGTTCCAATGGACATTCATTAACGCCCCTTCCAGGGCGTAGAGCATGACTTTGGAGACATTGATGTCGCGGGCTTTGATGCGGCGGTAGGCTTCAACCGAGCCGATTTCCCGAAGCTCGTTATAGTTGTTAATGCCAATGGCGTGCAGAATATTGACGGTAGCCATTCCCAGGTTTTTTAGCTGGAGTAACTCACTATGATTGGTAGTCATACGGATTTTGCTCCATTCTTCATTATGATTATGGTTGTGATAACGTCCCAATGAGTGCTTTTTGAACACGAACTCAAAAAGCGGGCTCGACATAATAGTACCGCTTTCCGGCGTTAGCACAAAACATTTCTGGGAGTTGGCGCCTAAACCAAAATTATGAACGTGATTACGGATGAATTTTGTGAGCCAGTCGAACAAAAAAGACGACAACGGTGAGGGAGCCCCCTCTTTGACCCCGTCAGCCCCGGCATTGGTGGGCTGCGACGAGTCCGCGCTGGTATCTTTTAACCAGGCGCGTTTGCATCGGGACGTCATAAGGCCCTTGGAACAAATGACGGAGGCGGCCCGTAGGGCGGGGTTTTCGCTTCAAGTGGCGAGTGGTTACCGTAGTTTTGAGCGCCAACGAGCTATCTGGGAGGCCAAGGCCTCCGGGCAGCGTCCGGTGCTGGATGAGTGGGGTCAGCCGCTCGATGTTGAGCGGCTCAGCGAACTGGAGCTCACCCACGCCATTCTCCGTTGGTCGGCGTTGCCTGGCGCCTCCCGCCATCATTGGGGAACGGACATGGACGTCTATGACGCCTCGGCGCTGGCCAAAGGGGATACACTTGAATTGACTCGAGCGGAGTGTGAGGCCGGGGGCTCCATGTACCGTTTTCATCAGTGGTTAACGGGTTTTCTTGCCAGTGAAGCCAACCCCGGCTTCTACCGCCCTTACGATATGGACCGGGGGGGCGTGGCGCCGGAGCCCTGGCATTTGAGCTTTGCGCCCATTGCCAATGGGTATGCCCGGGCTTTCACGGTGGACTTGCTTCGCCGCCACCTTCGTGAGCACTCATTGGCCCTGCAGGCGACCGTTGTGACGCACTTACCCGTATTGTTTGAGCGCTACGTGCGTGTTCCGCTGGGCCCGAAAGGAGAAACGTCGAATGAAACCTGAATCGGCCACCCTACCGAGTTCCCAGTTCGGGCTGCTGCGCCGGGCCCGGTTTATGCCCTTGTTCTTCACCCAATTGGGCGGCGCGTTCAACGACAATTTTTACAAAAGCGCCCTGTTGATGCTGTTTACTTACGGAAGCATCGAGCGCTGGGGGCTGAGCATTGATGTTATCAATAACCTGGTGGCTGCCACGCTGATCGTACCCTTCTTGTTGTTCGCGCCGGTGGCCAGCCAGTATGCCGATAAATTCGAAAAGGCCCGCTTTATTCGCGGTATCAAAGTGGCGGAAATCGCCATCATGGCGTTGGGCGCGGTCGCGCTCTGGCTGCACAGCGCGGCGCTGCTGGTATTTGTGCTGTTTCTCACCGGCACCCAGTCCGCCTGCTTCAGCCCGCTGAAGTACGCCATTTTGCCCCAACACTTGCCCAAGGAGGAGTTGACCGGCGGCAACGGCTTATTACATACCGGAACCTCCGTGGCCATCTTTTTGGGGATGATTGCCGGCACGGTCGCGCTGAGCGTGGTGGGAGGCATCTGGTGGGTGGCCGTCGGTGCCTTGCTGATTGCGTGGCTGGGTTGGCGGATCAGCTTGAAGATTCCCGCCGCCCCGCCCATGGACCCGGAGCTGCGCCTGGAGCGCAACCCCTACCGCCAGACCCTGCGCAGCATCGCCTGCGCCCGGGAAAACGCCATGGTGTTCTGGTGTATTATCGCTTCTTCCTGGTACTGGTTTTTGGGCTCGGTTTACCTGACGCAACTGCCCAACTTTACCCGAGCGGTCCTCTCCGGCGCTTCCGCGGTCGTCAGCCTGCTGCTGATCTTGTTCCTGGCGGGTATTTGTCTCGGCGCGCTACTGTGCGCCCGGTTGAGTCGCGGAGCCGTGGAGCCGGCGCTGGTGCCCTTGGGGGCCCTGCTGGTATTGGTTTTCGGGCTGGATCTGGCCTGGGCCGGGCAGGCGTTTGCCCTGGCCCACCCGGCCCCCGGTGTTGATCAATTGCACTCGCTGTGGAGTATGCTGGGGTGGCCCAGTGCCTGGCGGGTGATGCTGGATGTGCTGATGCTCGGCGTGGCCGGCGGGGTGTATGTGGTGCCGCTGTCGGCATTGATCCAAAGCCGAAGCCGTCCGGCCCACCGGGCTCAGGTGATCGGCGCGGGCAATGTGATCAACGCTCTCTTTATGGTGGCGGCGTCCCTGGTGGGGCTGGGTGTGCTGGGGATACTTGGATGGAGCATTCCGCAGCTGTTTTTGGTGGTCATGGCCCTGCACGGTCTTCTGTGCCTGGGGGTGTTCTGGCGGCAGCCGGAATTTTTTCAGCGGTTTCGCCAGCGCTTCCTGCCTGTGAGACAATAGCAGCAACGACGAATCAGATTGGGAGACGCTAGTTTGGCTTCTACTTCCCTGGCCGATGAACTTTGGTCGTCCATTCGCACAGAGGCCCAGGCCGCCAGTGCTGAAGAGCCGGCATTGGCCAGTTTTTATCACGCGACCATCCTCAACCATGACAGCTTCGCCAGTGCGGTCAGTTTCCATTTGGCGAACAAGCTGGACAGTCAGGCCGTGCCGGCCATGATGATCCGCGAGGTGTTCGAGGTGGCCATGGCGCGGGATGCGGCCATTGAAGCGGCGATGCGGGCGGACATCTATGCCCACCGTGAGCGCGACCCGGCCTGCGAGAAGTTTTCCACGCCCTTTTTATTCTTTAAGGGCTTCCACGCCCTGCAAGCGTACCGATTCGCTCACCACTTATGGCGGCGCGATCGCCGGGCGCTGGCGCTATACCTGCAAAATCAGATTTCCGAGGCCTTCGGCGTGGATATCCATCCGGGCGCACGGATGGGGTCCGGAATCATGATCGACCACGCCACCGGCGTGGTCATTGGCGAGACGGCGGTCGTCGGTGACGATGTGTCCATGCTGCACTCTGTCACACTCGGTGGTGCGGGGCGCAGCACCGGGGACCGTCACCCCAAAGTGGGGCGCGGTGTGCTGATCAGTACGGGGGCCAAGCTGCTGGGTAATATTCAGGTTGGCGATTGCGCCAAAATCGGCGCGGGCAGTGTGGTGCTTGAGTCGGTTCCGGCTCATACAACCGTGGCTGGTGTGCCGGCCAAGGCTGTGGGGCACCCTAAGGGCGACGTCCCGGCCCAGGATATGGACCAGGGGTTCAACGGCACGAATTAAACGGATCATCACCCGGTTTGAGAGCGGGGCTTCGGCCCGCTGGAATCCTCCTCGTCCATTCGGCCATGGTTGAGCCAGTTCAACACCGAGCGTCGACTCGCAAGCATTGAACGGTAGGTGTCAATGACCGGCTGGTTAGGCCGGTGGTGCGCTTCCAGCGATGCAATTCGGTCGGTCAGAAATGCGATGTCCTGTTCCACTTTGCGGCGAACGTTTTCCGCATCGTGCAGTTGGCTGCCTTGTACCAGTCGCGCGTTGGAATAAGCGGTCATGGCGTCCCCTCCATTGCGAACATTGCGAATACTAAGCAGGCGCTGCTGCGCCCTGTGTTTAAGTATTGATCTAAAAGCAGGACTCTGCCAGCGACTGACAGACTGTTTTAGCACTAGTACGGGGAATTGATATTGCGGGCTCGCATAGGGGTGGCTAAGATCACAAGATCGAAAGCGACAGGAATGTGGGTATGGCCGACGAGCGATTTGACCTGATTTTTCGGGGCGACATTGTCCTGGGACAGCCCTTGGCGGACGTCAAGCAGCGGCTACAACAGCTCTTCAAAGCGGATGAGGCGAAGATTGAGCAGCTGTTTACCGGGCGCCCGGTGGCGCTGAAGCGTCAGCTGGATGCCGCCACCGCGAAGAAGTATCAGCAAGTATTGCATAAGGCGGGGGCACAGGTGGAAATGGCCCCCAGTGAGGCCCGAAAGGCGCCCACAAAGGCCCCGGAAGAAGAGGCCCCGGAAAACTCCCCGACAAGAGCCTCGACAAGAGCCCCGGCGCCCACGAGCGGGCTGAGCCTGGCCCCGGCGGGCGGCTTGTTGCTCAAGCCTTCCGAGCGAGCGACCTTGACGCCGGTGTCGGTGGATACCAGTGCCCTTAGCTTGAGGCCGGCGGAGGGAGAGCTGCTCGATCGCACCGAGCGGCGCTCAGAGTCGCAAGCACCGGCGGCCACGCCGAATTTCGATCTCGCCGAGCCCGGAGCAGACCTTCTGGAGGGGCGCGAGCGCGACAGCCTGCCGCTGGCTTCGGTCGATCCAGAGGACTGGGGGCTGGCGGAGGTGGGCAGTGACCTGCTCTCTGATTCAGAGCGAGCACCGGAACCGACGCCCGTGGCGGCCCCGGAATTCGATGTGGCTCCGGCGGGCGCGGAAATTGGGGAACTGAAAAAGAATCAGGCGCCGGTGGCGCCTGATATCAGCGGGCTGAGCCTGGAGGAGCCGAAGCCTTGACGCGTTAATATAGCCTCAACGCGTCAAATACAGCCCTGGAGCGGCTAGCCTTCCTTCTTGTACCGCTCGACGGATTCGAGAATCTCCTGTCGGGCCGCTTCGGCGTCTTCCCAGCCGTCGACCTTGACCCACTTACCCTTCTCCAAGTCTTTGTAATGCTCGAAGAAGTGCGTGATTTGAGCCAGCGTCAGCTCCGGCAGGTCATTGGCGGATTTGACCTGACTGTACAGCGGGGTCACCTTGTCGATCGGTACGGCCAGTACTTTGGCATCTTCCCCGGACTCATCGGTCATCTTCAACACGCCAATGGGGCGGCAGCGAATCACTGAGCCTGCGGGCAGGGCGTGAGGGAAGACCACCAGCACATCCACCGGGTCGCCATCACCACACAGTGTGTGGGGCACGTAGCCGTAGTTGCAGGGGTAGTGCATGGAGGTGCCGAGCAGACGGTCCACAAAAATGGCGCCACTGTCTTTGTCGACTTCGTATTTGATGGGCTCGCCATTCATCGGGATTTCGATGATGACATTTACGTCGTCAGGCACATTTTTGCCGGAAGCTACCTTGTCAAAGCTCATAGGTTGAGGTTCCTAAAATCAGTGGATGAAAAAATCGGCGGGATTTTACCACAGGAGAACGGAGTCGGCCCCAATAAGGCGCTTAGAGGCGCGCATAGAGGCGTAGGGCCGAGATCCTTGAAGCTAAAAGGCGGGCTGTTAGCCTCGCTTAGACCCAGTAAAAAGCCACCACTAGCAGTACGGCCGCCGCCACGACTACTAGCCAGAGCCATCGCTCCTGGCGTTGCTCCCGATAGGTCGGCTCCTGGCGGTTGCCGGGGGAGGTGGGGCGCAACTTCCACCGTCGGGGTTTTTCCGCGGTAGGAGGAGGGCGGGGCGCGCGGGGTGCCGGCACGCTGTTGATGGTGCTGGTGGCGCGCAGCCGGGTGCGCTGGCGGTCCCCCACGGGGCTGATGACATTGAAGGTATATACATCCAGGCGCAGTTGATCGCCCCCGTGGGCCAGGGCGTCGGTGATCGGGCGGTCATTGAGGTAGGTGCCGTTTACCGAGTCGAGGTCTTTAACCCGCAGGCTGCCTCCCTGAACACGCAGCTCCACATGACGGCGGGAGAGATGGGTCCCGGGGATGACGACATCACACTGGTTGGAGCGCCCCAGCACTACGCTGCCTTCGTTGGGGATCACGTAGCTCTGGCCGGAGAGCCAACTGCCGCTGGCCACCAGTCGCCAGGGGTCTGTCGATTGAGCGCCGGGATGGGTGTCTTCACCGGGGTCCAGAACTTCCAGACGAACCGGCCCGAGCTGAATCTCATCTCCGGGCAGAATTTCCTTCTGGGTAATTCGCTGGCCGTTGACGAAGCAGCCGCTTTCACTGTTGTTGTCCTTAAGAAAAATCTTTTCCGCCGTGGCGATGAGGCGGGCCTGCAGTGGGGCAATGCCCTCATCGGAAAGAACGAGGTTGTTATCGGCGTCACTGCCAATACTGTACAGCTTCTCTACGACCCAGAAGGCGGGTTGGCGTTGATCCTTGAACTGGAGTTTGAGCATAACCTCTTCCATTCGCGGGCGAATCCGGCTGATTCCCCGATTATATCGGGTGTTTTCCAAACTTTACCATAACCACCGGCGGAAAGCGGTAGTATGGCCGACTTTGTGAGGGGAGTAGCCTACCGCCAAACCGCCCGGTTTCGGGTACACTGAGGCCCCTCCTGAGTTAATACGGATTTTTAAGGTCACACTATGCTGAAAACGCTTGATGCCCTTTATCGGGCAACGGTTCTGCGCCACCCGGCGATTGCCCTGGTGGTGGTGTTGGTACTGGCGGTGGTGGCGTCGCTTGGCCTGCCAAACCTAAAGCTGGACGCCTCCGCGGACTCCCTGACGTTGGAGAATGATCGCTCCATCGATTTCTTCCGCAAAATTAATCAACGTTACCAAAGCGGTGACTTCCTGGTGGTGACCTATACCCCGGAAGCCCCGATGTTCTCCGACGAGTCCATTGAGACCCTGAAAGCCCTCCGGCAGGATCTGAGTCAAGTAAATGGCGTTGAAAATATCAACTCCATTATCGACGTGCCTCTGCTGTACACACCGCTTCGCTCTCTCGCGGAGCAACGGGAGTCCACCCGCACGCTGCTGACCGAGGGGGTGGACCGGCAGGCGGCCAAGGAGGAGTTTCTCACCAGCCCGATTTACCGGGACACCCTGCTGAGCCCGGATGGTAACACCACGGCACTTCAACTCAACCTGGAAGTGGACAATCGTTACATAAACCTCGCGCGCAAGCGTGACGCGCTGCGGGAAAAAGCCTCCGAGGGTGAATTAAGCGCCGAGGAGGCGCAAACCCTTGAGGAGGTAAGCCGGGAGTTTCGCGCTTACCGTACCAAGGCGACGGCCCGGGATCATCAGCGAGTGGAAGAGGTTCGCCAAATACTGGCGAAATATGAGGACGAAGCGGAGCTCTTTCTCGGCGGCGTGAGCATGATTACCGCGGATATGATCGCCTTTATCAAAAGCGATCTTGTGGTTTTCGGCAGTGCCATTGTGGTTTTCATTATCGCGATGCTGGCGTTAATTTTCCGTCAATGGCGGTTTGTGGTGCTGCCGCTGTCCACCTGTGTGCTGTCCGTGGTTCTGATGCTGGGCTGGCTCAGTTGGATTGATTGGCGCATGACGGTGATATCGTCCAACTTCGTGGCCTTGCTGCTGATTATGACCCTGGCCCTGACGATTCACCTGATCGTCCGGTTCCGGGAACTGCACGCCCAAAGGCCCGAGGCCTCCAAGGAAGAGTTGGTGCTCAGCACCGTGCGTTTTATGTCCCGGCCCTGTCTTTACACCGCGCTCACCACCATCGTGGCCTTTGTTTCCCTGGTGGTCAGCAACATCCGCCCGGTGATTGATTTCGGCTGGATGATGACCATCGGCTTGTGTGTCGCCTTTGTGCTAGCGTTCGTCGTCATCCCGGCAGGGCTTATGCTCTGGCGCAAAGGTGAGCCCAAAGACAAGGGTGACGGGTCCGGCGCCATTACCCTGATATTCTCCCGCTTTGCGGAAAAGCATGGGGCCATCGTCATCGCCGTGGCGTTGGTGGCGGCTCTGGTCAGTGCCTACGGTAGCAGCCTGCTTAAGGTGGAAAACAAGTTCATCGACTACTTTCATGAGGAAACCGAAATTTATCAGGGCATGTCGCTGATCGACAAAAAACTGGGCGGGACGATTAGTCTGGACATCATTGTAACCGCCGATCCCGAGGCCCAAAGCGGTGAATCTCCCGAGGATGACCCCTTCGCGGAGCCAGAGCCCGTTGAGGAAGATCCCTTCGCAGCGCCCGAGAGTGATGACCCGTTTGCCACCGAAGAGGGGGAAGAGGCCAAACCGGATAGCGTTTGGTTTACCCGCGCCGGGCTGGAGAAGATCCAATCTTTACACCAATATCTGGAATCCTTGCCGGAAGTGGGGAAGGTGAATTCCTTGGCCATTGCCTACGAGGTGGCCTCCGACATTAACGAGGGGCGACTCAACAACTTCGAGCTGGGGGTGATGCGCAAGTCCTTGCCGGATAACATTCGGGAAGTGTTGGTTAAGCCCTACCTCTCGGATGAGCACCGGCAAACCCGGATTACGCTTCGCGTGCAGGAAACCAGCCCCGAACTGAACCGGATGGAGCTGGTGGAGAAGATTCGCGAGCACGCCGTTAACGAGTTGGACTTTGAAGCGGACAACCTTCGCTTCACCGGCATGTTGGTGCTGTACAACAATATGTTGCGCAGCCTGTTCAGCTCCCAGATTGTGACGCTGGGGGCGGTGTTTGTGGGAATTATGCTGATGTTCCTGGTGCTGTTCCGCTCAATTACCATTGCGATTATTGCCATTTTGCCCAATATGCTCGCCGCTGGCGTGGTCCTCGGCGGTATGGGTCTGGCCGGTATTCCTCTGGATATGATGACGATCACCATCGCCGCCATTACCGTCGGGGTGGGGGTGGACCATGCCATCCACTACCTGTACCGCTTCCGAAACGAGTTTGCGGACCGGGGTCGCTACCTGGAGTCCATGCACGCCTCCCATGCATCCATCGGCCGGGCGATGTACTACACCGCCATTATTATTATCGTGGGCTTCTCCATACTGGCCCTGTCGGAGTTTATTCCCTCCATCTACTTCGGCCTACTGACTGCCTTGGCAATGCTCGCCGCGATACTCGGCTCACTCACGCTGCTGCCCAAGCTGGTGTTGTTGACCAAGCCGTTTGGGAAAGAGCGGGATTAAAGGGAGAAGGGCGGTATCAAGGCTTTAAAAGGCAGACACAAAAAACCCGGCGCAAGGCCGGGTTTTTTGTTGGTTGAGTAACTGGCTAAGTCTTAGTTAACCAAGTCAACTTCCAGGTGCAGAACCGAAATCGGGTCAAGGATAGTGGTGTCAGTCGGCGGAGTTGCTAACTGAACGGCAATGCTGGTGGCACCTGTCAGCGTTTCGCCAGAAAGGTCCACGGTGACGTCGTTCTCACCGGCGGTTAGCCCTGCAACGTTGGTATAACCAACGTAGGCGTCTCCACCGTCATGGGCAATGACGAATTGGAAATTCAGGGTGCCATCGGTAACGTAACTTGCCGGCATATTAACCGTCGCGTTAATGGTTGCTCCGCTAAGGTCCGACGTGGCACTGAAGCTAGTACCGGCCTGAAGGCGCCAGTTGTCCACACTCCAGTCTTTGGGGGTCATTACCAAAGCGCCGCTTGTGGCATCGTGAGTAAGATCAAGGTGCGCACTGGTTTGGGTACCAGCGGCTTCCCCGTTGATGCTCCAGCCTTCGATACCGTCGGTAAAGGGGAAAACAATTTCAGCGGTGGGTTCTACTGTTCCGCTGTCAGGCAGGTCGATTTCCACTTGCTTGATCAGAACCACATCGCTTTCACCGCTGGTGATGGGGCCTACCAGCTGCACACCAACGCGCATGGCGTCTGCCAATGCAGGCGCGCTAAAAGTAATAGCGTTGTCTCCGGCAACCAAGTCGGTCACTGTGGCGCCGAACTCTTGGGAGTAGCTACCTGAGTTCTGCTGAATATAGGGTTGTACACCGAGGCCGCCATCCACTTGCGCTTGGGTAACGGTCACGATCATACGGATAGTCGCCTCACTGACTACGGAAGTGGTGACGCCCATGGCTTTGGGTCGGTTTCCACCCTCATCGTCGCTTGCCCAGTCTGGAGTGATCACAAGCGCATTGGCGTCGGCGTCGTGGCTGACGCTTGAACCGTCACTGTTATCATTGGTCCAGCCTTCGGCGTCACTGGCAAAGGTGAAACTTTCGTCGCCGGTCGCCAGTGGCTCAAGAACAACGGGCTCGGAGGCCTTCTCATCAACTGAAATGGCGGTATCGGAAACGATAACATCATCAAGCTGAAGGGTGCCGCTTACATCAACCAGGGAGACACCGTCGGCGGGATCGACCTGTACACCAATGGCTTTGATGTTTTCCAGGGTAAACGCTTCGGTTTGGTAACCGAAAGAGCCTTCCTCGGTGCCCAGTTGAATGTCAGTGAAACTGAAGGTGTTCCAGCCCGCTGAAACGGCCATGAAGCCCAGGTAGCCCTTGGCGTCCGCCGCATTGACAAAGAAGACTTGCGCATTGATGGTACCTGCGTCGGTATAGCTCGCCGGCACATACAGCTTCAGGTGGGCGTTTCCTGCGGTCAGATCCGCAATTTCGGGGTTGATCGTGGCAGAGACTTCAATTTGGTCCTCGGCCGCGCCCCAGGTCGGGGTAACGTTTAGGGTCTGCTCATCGGCATTGTGAGTCAGTTCGGCAGTGGTGTTACAGCCGCTGATACAGGCAAAGCTCCAGCTTGCACTGGTGTCGGTCTCGAACTGCTGACTGAGCCAGGGGCCGTCGTCTTCGGTTCCGCCTTCTTCTTCGCCTTCTTCTTCACCGCTGTTCAGATCCTCGGGGGGATTCAGAACAATCGGTTCTTGGCTGGCATCGTCATCACCGCCACAAGCGGTGAGCACAAAGATTGTGCAAAGCGCGATCAGGAGTTTTTGTAACATTGTGTCATTCCTCTATCTTATAGTGTTAGGGCGCTAGCGGTTAGTAAGTACTAACCAGCCAACGGCCTACCAGCGGGTTCCAGGGCTGAAAGCAACTAGGATGCTTGGCGTTTTTTACGACCTGGTCTTAGTAAGATAGCACACAAATGTTCGCGGCGACCATAAGGCGCCTCAATAATTTTTCGATATTTAAGTGCCATTTAATGAGAGCGAAAAAGTGACGCCGTTGGGGCGCTGTTCCGAGTCTTTAGCGGAGCCCAACTTAAAGGAAATCCATAAAAAAAGGGGATGGTGAGCTTACTCACCATCCCCTTTCTGTCGACCCTATGAGGGTTGCCGGGTTAGTCCAAGGTGACCGTCAGGCTTTTGACAGTGATAACGCCTTGGTTAGTACCGTCCCCTGCCGTCTGAACACCAACCTGGACGCCTGCTTCTTCTGTTTCCAAGTTGAAGTCCTCGTTGATCGCTGGGCAACTGGCCGTGTAATCCTCTCCTGCGGTCAGCTCCCCGTTACCCACGTAGCAGTTGTAGTCAGCAATGCCGTAGTCATCCGTTCTCTGGATAAACGGCTGAACCGCTTTTCCACCGTCTTTAAAGTCCTGATCGACGGAGAAGACGACTTCATAGGATGCCCCGCTGAGGTCTTTGGGGCCGGAGATGTCGTAAACCAGCTGGTTGTACTCTGCATCCGGGCTGGGGGAGTAAGCGACGCCTTCCTCGGTGTACTGCAGGTTGAGGGAATCAGCACTGACTCTCCAGCCTTCCGCCATAGAGGCTTCGATTGTTTCAGGGCCTGAAGAACCGCCAGCGTTGATGTTGACTTGCATGCCTGTGATGGTCACTCGGCCTGCGGGGTTGTTTTTCACTTGTACACCTAGCCGGATATTTTGGCCTTCTTCTGCTACGAACCCTTCGTTCTCTGTGGAGCAGGTTGACTCAACAGGCTCGCCAGCGGTCAGAGAAGCACTTCCGACGTAGTCGCAGCCCCATTCGCCCTCGTAGCTACCGAAGTTCTGTTGCATAATCACCTGTACTGCAGCTTCCGAATCGATAAAGGCTTGGTCTACAGTGAAGGTAATGTCAAAACTGCGGCCCACCAGGTCGGCCGGACCATCGAGCAGATAAACCAGTTTCTGGTCGGCGGCGGTGGGCTCGTAGTAAACCCCGCCCTCGCCATCGCGCTGGAGGGTAACTTCCTCAGTGGCGTCCATGACGTTCCAGCCTTCGTCGTCAGCTTCAACGATCAAGGGGCCGGTGCCGGAGGCCGGAGTCAAAGTGACGTTGTCGAGCCAGAGCTGACCATCGACTTCGGTGGCCTTGCCGTTGGCGGCAAAGCGTACACCCACTTCGTTGATGTTCCGCAGGGTGAAGCCGTCGTCGTGCCACAGGAAGGTACCGTAATCGGTGGATTCGTTGCCTTCGTCATCGGTGGTGGTTTCACCCGTGCCAGCGGCCAGCTCCCACATTTCGATGCGGTTCCAGCCCAGGTCCGGGGCGTAGGCTCGGCTGACGCCCTTCAGGCCTTCCGCATTGCCGAGCAGCAGGTGCATGCTCATATTGCCGTCGGTAACGTAGTCTTCGGTGACGTAGACCCAGATGCTGGCGGCGGAGCCAGCCATGTCGTTTATTTCTTCAACCGAACCGAAAACCTCAAGTTGGTCGCTGTCGCTGGCCCAGAGGGGCTCGGCCGCGAGTACTTCCTCGTCGCTGTTCCAGCTCAGGGTGGCGGTGGCGTCGCATGTCTCTACGCAACGGCTAGCCCATCCAGCGGTGTCTTCTTCGTTATCAAAAGGAATATAGGTGTGAATGCGCGGCTCGCCGGGTTCGAAATCGTCCCCGCCGTCTTCACCGTCTCCGCCGTCATCACCACCGTCTTCGCCGTTGGTGTCTTCAGGAGGTGCCTGGTTCGGCCCCAAGTCAAGGTCTCCGCCACAGGCAGAGAGCACAAAGATTGTGCAGAGCGCGATGAGCAGTTTTTGTAACATATTTAAACCCTCTATTATTCTAGTCTGTAGCGTAAGTTGGCCGAATTCGGCTGGCTTTCCGCCATTCTGCTTGCGGGCCATACTTGAGTCTCCGCCGGGTTTGGGGCCTATGGATTGCTCAAGATGGCTGCATAGTGAATAACATAGCACACAAATGTTCTAACTGACCATAAGGCGCATAAATTTTTATTTGAAAATCGCGCCACAGGGCCGGGTAGGGCGGGTACTCTTAAAGGTAGCAGAGCATTGAAGCGGGGGCAAAGCCCCCGTGACATGAGAGGTTGGGCGTTATGCTTCGCTCACCAGCCCATCAGTGCCCGGAGCTGGTGGCTCAGTTCCTCGGCCATCAAGGCATGCTGGGGGCCGGTGGGGTGGCTGTCCCGGTGGTCTCCGGGGTAATGGGTGGCGGGGATGAAATGGACGTCAGGCCGACCAAAACGGTCTATGGCTTCACGAATGTACTGTCGCAGAACGGTTTTCTGGGGCCGCTGTGGATCTGCCTCGTCATTCACCATGGCACCTTCGGTGAGGGCGATGGTGGCGTTGGGGTGGACGGTTCTCAACAGTCCGAGAAAATCCACATAGGCCCCCACGAAGGCCTCTCGCTCGGGCAAAGGCCCAATCCCCAGGTTGAAATCATTGGTCCCCAAGGACACTAGAATCAGCTCTGGCGGGTACTGCCGGTGGTCCCAGGCCACCGGAGCGTGATCGGCGATGGCCCATTCAAAGAATTCTGGAGCATTGCCTTCGTCTGTCTTGCCATTCCAGCTGCGAATCAACCCGCGGCCTCCGTAGCATACCAGGTGGACCTGTGCCTCCAGCGCTTCGGCGACTTGCATACCGTAGGAGGCTTTCGGGTCCCACCAGGGGCCGGTGTTGGGCGGTGTGCTCCGGTCGCCCGCCCCATAGCTGCAGGTCACCGAATCCCCCACAACGAGCATTTTGCGCTGGGGGAGTTCGGCCGGCGTCAGGGTCGCGTCCTCGTTCAAGGTAACGCCTTCGATGGTCACCTGACCGAGCCAGGTCTCGCCTCGGTGGGTGATTTCCACCTGGCGTTTGACCGCTTCATCGGAGTCGATTAATACCCATTCTTGCGGGGTTTTGTTCAGCTTTAAAACGCGAGGCGGTTCGCCGTCAACCTGGATGCCCAGAGCGCTCTGCTCGCCGGAGCTGTGGGCTCTGAGCGCCAGGTACCGGCCCTCGAAGCGGGTATGCAGTGTGACGCCGGGGTAACCGATGCGCAGGGCACCGGAGTCCAGCTCTTGGGCTCGCCCCTCCAGGGCGAAGCCCTCGCTACCCGCGGGGACAAGGCGGTGACTCATCGCGGTTGAGGCGCTATCGGGCAGGGAATGGCAGGCAATAAGCGCCAGCGGCGCCCACCCGAGAAGCAGGCGTCGCAGTGCATTGAGGGCCATGGATCACTGCTCCAGCCAATCGGCCAGAATCGGCTCGAGGTTTTCGGCCCATATCCGATAGCCTTTTTCACTCAAGTGCAGGTAGTCGGGCATGATCTCGGGGCTGATGTCGCCGCTTTCCTGGACCAGCTCGTCGCCAATGTAGAGGTAGCGAACCCGATCGTCTTCCAGTTGTGCAATTTGCTCGTTTACCCGAGCGATTTTCTCGCGCAAGGGGTGCTCGGCCGACTCTTTGGCGGGGAAGATACCGTTGAGCAGAATCTGGGCGTTGGGGAATGCGCCCTTGAGGGTGCGAACCACGGCCGTGACGCCCTGAGCCACTTCGTCGGGCTTGTGATCGCTCAGGCCGAAGTTGTTGATGCCGATCAACAGTACCACCACCTGCGGGTCCAACTGGCCGACCGCACCTTTATTCAGGCGCCAGAGCAGGTTTTCGGTCTTATCGCCGCCGATGCCGAAATTCGCCGCCTTGTACTCGCCGAAGTATTCTTCCCAAACGTTCTCGGGCCAGCCTTCCGTGATGGAATCGCCGATAAATAAGAGGTCCACGCCACCGGCGCGGGCGATTTCCACATCCTCTCTGTGCATCCTGTTCCAGCGCTCGATGCTCATCCATTCATACTCTTTGGTGCGGGGGATGGGCGTAATTGCTTCGGGCGGGCGCTCAGCGGCGGGGCGTTGCGCCGGCACGGGATTGGCTTCTGAGCTGGAGGTGGGTGCGGGACTTTCATCGGGCGCACAACCGATAAGGACGGCGCTCAGCGCCAAAACGGAAAAAATGGTTTTTTGCCAGGACATGGGTGACTCCTCTGGGGTCTTGTTCGAGTGTTGGAATTAGCGTTGTGTACCCGGTCATCCCTGCTTTTATGTGTTGTTTTGCTATCTATTGTTCTTTGTGTCGTATTGAGCGTTAACCCATAGTGAGAGCTTCCGCCCCTGGAGTTAAAGTTTGAGGGCCAGGCGCTCGTTGGCCGGCTGCAGGCTTTGCACGCCGGCCAGGTTCAGGGTCAGGTCCAGCAGCTCATCCCAGGGGTTGGCCTGGCGCATGCCCTTGATGGCCCGGTCGATGCCGTTGGCCTTGCGCAGCAGCTGTTGCAACTGGCCGGGTTTGAGGCGGCGCAGGGCCGTTTGAATAAGAGGCTGGCGCTTGTTCCAGATGCCGGCGGCCTGGGCGGCCCGGTCAAAGGCGATGCCCTGGGCCGAGGCCTGAGAAATCTGTACCAGCGCCCGAATGTCCCGGGCCAGGGCCCAGAGCAGGGCAATGGGCTCGGTGCCCTCGACTTTCAAACCCTGCAGGGACTTTACTGCGCCCCGGGCATCCCCGTGAAGGGCTTTGTCCACCAGCCCGAACACGTCGTAACGGGCGCTGTCCGCCACCACCGAGGCCATCAGCTCGGTGGTGATTTCAGTCTCTGTGGTCAGCAATTTGAGCTTTTCGACCTCCTGAGCCGCGGCCAAGAGGTTGCCCTCCACTCGAGAGGCCAGCAGATCAACCGCCGCCGGTTCGGCCCGAAGGCCCGCCGCTTTGAGGCGCTGGGTGATCCAGCGGGGCAGTTGCGCGGGGCCCACCGGCCAGACCTGGAGGTGGACGCCGGCCTCTTCCAGGGTTTTCAGCCACTTGGCCCGCAACACATTCCGGTCGAGCTTGCCGGTGACCACTAGCAGCAAGTTGTCCTCGGAGGGAGCCTGAGCGTATTCCTGAAGGACCTTGCCGCCCTTGTCGCCGGGTTTGGCGGTGGGCAGGCGGACTTCCAGAATCTTGCGCTCGGCGAACAGCGACAGGCTATTGGCGCTGTTGAGCAGTTGGTTCCAGTCAAAGCCCGGGTCCGCATGGTACAGCTCCCGTTCCCCAAAACCGCGTTCGCGTGCGGCGGCTCGAATCTGATCACAGGCCTCCTGAACCAGCAGGGGTTCATCGCCGGTGACCAGATAGATGGGAGAGAGGCGCTTTTTCAGCGACTCCGCCAGTTGCTCAGGGCGCAGTTTCGCCATGGCTGGCCTCGTCGGTCTCAACGGAAGTGGCGGGGTTTGTCTCGTACCCTCCGGCCTGGG
The DNA here is from genome assembly GCF_039822625.1 of Marinimicrobium locisalis. Taxonomy (NCBI): domain Bacteria; kingdom Pseudomonadati; phylum Pseudomonadota; class Gammaproteobacteria; order Cellvibrionales; family Cellvibrionaceae; genus Marinimicrobium; species Marinimicrobium locisalis. Next base: position 120,827 of record NZ_JBDLLG010000009.1, on the reverse strand, counting down.
CGGCGCTGATGGCGGCCTGGAGCTGGCGCAGAATTTGCTGGGCCAGCTCTTCGCGCATTTCGCTCAACAGCAAAACCTCTTCCTGGGAACTGCTGCCAGCACTGGCGGCACTGGCATTATAGGAGCGGGTAATTGTGCTGGTCAGGCGATTGGCAATGGGCATGCCGCGTTGGTCGAGCACGGCAAACTGGGCGGTGAGCGTCAGCTCATAAGCGCTGGCCAGGGCGTCGGTTCCCAGAGCCGCCACCCGCTTTTCGGTCCGCTCTTGCACAATGTTGAGGGTATAGCGGGCCTCTGACGGACTGTCCGTCAGGGTAATGTCATCGGCCTGCAGTCGGTTGCGCAGCTCCGTGAGCAGGGGGCCGTAGGCATTTTCGCCGGTGATGTGAAGGGTGTCGGTCAGGCTCGACAGGGCCACTGTGCCCCGCAGTTGCCAGCCACAGGCGGTCACCAGGGTCAAAACGGTGAGCAGAATGACGGGCAGTCGATAGGGCATGTGGGCCTCTCCTCAAGCTCGCAAAAACCGGCGGCTGGAAAGCCGCCGGGCTTACTAGTTGGCGACGATGTTAACCAGTTTGTTGGGCACGACGATGATTTTGCGCACCGTCGCGCCTTCGATAAAGCGCTGGACGTTGGGTTGCTCCCGAGCGAGCTGTTCCATGGCCTCCCGCGGGGCGTCCACCGGCGCCTGGATTTTGTCCCGTACCTTGCCGTTTACCTGGACCACCACTTCAATGCTGGACCGGGCCAGGGCGGACTCATCGAGGCTGGGCCAGCGAGCCTCCAGAGGAATGTCGCTGTGGCCCAGCGCGCTCCAGAGCGCCTGGGTGGCGTGGGGTACGATCGGGGCCAACAGCAAAATGGCCGCTTCCAGTGCTTCCCGCTCCACGGCCAGGCCCTCGGGCGTGGCGCGGTCGGCGAGTTTGCCCACATCGTTCATCAACTCCATGACCGCGGCAATGGCGGTGTTAAAGGTCTGACGACGACCGTAGTCATCGTTCACTTTGGCGATGGTTTCGTGGGTCTTGCGGCGCAGGTCTTTTTGGGCGTCCGGCAGCGCCTCGGGCTTCAGTTTGCCCGGGGTTCCGGCTTGCAAATGGGCGTGCACGCTTTTCCATAACCGGCGCAGGAATCGGTGAGCGCCCTCGACACCGGAATCGCTCCATTCCATGCTCTGCTCGGGCGGGGCGGCGAACATGGAGAACAGGCGCACCGTATCCGCGCCGTATTGCTCAATCAGCTCGCCAGGATCCACGGTGTTGCCCTTGGATTTGCTCATTTTGGCGCCGTCCTTCAGTACCATGCCCTGGCACAGCAGGCGCTCGAAGGGCTCGTCACAGCTGACCAAGCCTTCATCGCGCATCAGCTTATGGAAAAAGCGCGCGTACAACAGGTGCAGAATGGCGTGTTCAATGCCGCCCACGTATTGGTCCACCGGCAGCCAGTAGGCGGTGGCCTCCGGGTCCAGCATGCCTTGGTCGTAGTGCGGGCAGGTGTAGCGGGCGTAGTACCAGGAGGACTCCATAAACGTGTCAAAGGTATCGGTTTCCTTTTCCACCGCCTGGCCGTTCAATTCCGCCTTGCGCCATTCCGGGTCGGCCTTCAGCGGCGACTGCACACCGTCCATCACCACATCTTCCGGCAGTAGCACCGGCAGTTTATGGGCCGGTACGGGGATTTCGCCGCCGTCGGGCAGGTTGTACATCGGGATAGGCGCGCCCCAGTAGCGCTGGCGGGAGACACCCCAGTCGCGCAATCGGTAGTTCTTGGTAATGCGGCCCTGGCCGGCCGCCTTCAGTGCCTGGGCGATCACCTCGAAGGCCGCTTTGAAGTCCAACCCATCGTACTCGCCAGAGTTGATCAGCACGCCCTTCTCGGTAAAGGCTTCTTTGCTCAGGTCGCATTCCTCGCCGTTTTTGGGCGCAATGACTTGTTTGATCGGCAACTGATACTTATGGGCGAACTCGTAGTCACGCTGGTCGTGGGCCGGTACGGCCATCACCGCGCCAGAGCCGTATTCCATCAGTACGTAATTGCCCACCCAGACCGGAACCGGCTCGCCGGTAATCGGGTGCAGCGCCTGGATACCGGTATCCATCCCCTTCTTTTCCATATTGGCCATGTCGGCCTCGGAGACCGACTGCTTTTTGCATTCCTCGGCAAAGGCGGCCAGTTCGGGGTTGGACTTGGCCAGGGCTTGGGTCACCGGGTGCTCGGCGGCCAGGCTGACGTAGGTCACGCCCATGAGGGTGTCCGGGCGGGTAGTGTAAACGTCAAAACGGGTGTGCTCGCCCACGGGTTGGGCCAGGTCGAAACGCATTTCGACCCCCTGGCTTTTGCCGATCCAGTTGCGCTGCATGGTTTTGACCTGCTCGGGCCAATGAGGCAGCTTGTCCAGGTCGGTCAGCAGCTGGTCGGCGTAATCGGTGATTTTGATAAACCACTGGGCCAGCTCTCGCCGCTCCACCTGGGTGCCGCAGCGCCAGCAACAGCCTTCCTCCACCTGCTCGTTGGCGAGCACGGTTTGGTCTTCGGGGCACCAGTTGACCGCGGAGTTCTTTTTGTACACCAGGCCTTTTTCGTACAAACGGGTGAAGAACCATTGCTCCCAGCGGTAGTAGTCGGGTTTGCAAGTGGTCACTTCGCGAGACCAGTCGAAGCCAAAACCCAGCTCCTTTAGCTGCTGGCGCATGGCGTCGGTGTTGGAGTAAGTCCACTTGGCCGGTGCGGTTTTGTTCTTAATGGCGGCGTTTTCCGCCGGCAGGCCGAACGCATCCCAGCCCATGGGGTGCAATACGTTCTTCCCTTGCATGCGCTGGTAGCGGGCAATCACATCGGAAATGGTGTAATTGCGCACATGGCCCATATGCAGCTTGCCGCTGGGGTAGGGGAACATGGATAGGCAGTAGAACTTTTCGCGGCTCTTGTCTTCGGTGACGGCAAAGGTCTGGTGCTCGTCCCAGTAGGCTTGTGCCTGGGCTTCGACGTGCGCGGGGTGGTATTGCTCTTCCATTGGGGGTTGGGGCCTGTTTCTGTCTGCGAAGTAAAAGGCGCAATTATAGAGCCTTGGAGCCCATAAAGCGAAGGGCGGCGGCCGCCAAAAGCGCAGAGAAAAAAATCCCGCCCCAGGGGCACACTCACCAGGGCGGGATAAAGCGGGGGACTGCGTCAGGAATTGGGGCTCAGCGGTTGGCCAGAGCCTCGTTGGATCTCAGTGCGTTGTCGACGATGTCCGCCGTCAGCAGCTGGGGCAGCATCCGGCCCTCGCCGCTGTGACCGGCGGGGAACCACAGGTACAGCGGCACGCCGCTGCGGCCATAGGCTTCGAGCAGGGCGGTGATTTCCGGGTCCCGGTTGGTCCAGTCCCCCTTGAGGGTGACCACACCGAGCTCTTCGAATGTGTCGTTGACCCGATCGGTTCCCAGCGCCACTTTTTCATTGGCCATGCAGGTAATACACCAGTCGGCGGTTAAGTTGACGAAAACCGGCGTGCCGCTGGCGCGCAACTCCGCCAGCTTTTCGGCACTGTAGGGTTGCCAGCGATCGTGCTCGGCGGCGGTGGAGAGCATTTGCCAGGGCATCACCACGGCGGTCGCCCAGGCGGCGGCGATGCCGGCCCGGCGCAGGTGACGCGCCCAGCCCCCGGCGGGCCGATTCATCAGCCACAGGGCAAAGGCAATGGCCACGCCCCCCAGGCTGACGACCATGGCGGCGTTCAGGCCGGCTTGGCGCCCGAGCACCCACACCAGCCAGAGAGCGGTAATGTACAGGGGGAAGGCCAATAGTTCTTTGAGGGTTTCCATCCAAGCGCCCGGGCGGGGCAGCCGCCGGGCGAGAGCCGGTAGGTGGCACAAGAGCAGCAGCGGCAGCGCCATACCCAGCCCTAGGGCGGCGAAGACCGTCAGCCCCACCAAGCCGGGCTGGGTCAGGGCAAACCCGAGGGCCGCGCCCATAAACGGCGCCGTGCAGGGGCTGGCCACCACCGCGGCCAACACACCCGTAAAGAAGGAGCCCGAGAGCCCGGAACGCTGGGTAAGTGATTGCCCGGCGCCCATCATGCCGGTGCCGATATTAATCATGCCGGACAGGCTCAAGCCCATAATGAAAAACAGGTAGGCCAACGCCGCCACCAGTAGGGGCGACTGCAACTGAAAGCCCCAGCCAATGGCTTCGCCGCCGGCCCGGGCGAGCATTAAAATACCGGAAAAGGCCAGGAAGCAGACCATAATGCCCGCGGTGTAGGCCCAGCCGTGGCGGGCCATGTGTGAACGGTCTGCCTGGGCGAGACTCATGACCTTGATGGACAGCACGGGAAAGACGCAGGGCATAAGGTTCAGAATCATACCGCCGAGAAGCGCGAAGCCAACGGCCTGTAGCAGCCAAAGCCCCGAAGTCGGGGCTTCGGGCGAGGCGCTCTTCTCGGCTCCGTCGCCTTGCTTGGTGGATTGGCCGGGGGACTGGCTGGCGGCGATCTGACCGCTCGCGGGGTCCACCGTAAAGTGTTCGGTATGGGGCGGGTAACAGAGCCCGGCATCGGCACAGCCTTGAGAGGTGACCGCCAGGTTGAAGGGTTTATCTTCGGCCGGCAGGGCGGCGATCAAGGTGGCGTTGCCGTAGTGCACCACCATGTCTTTTTCAAAGTAGTCATCGTATTTGGTTTTGCCTTCGCTGAACTGGAGCGCGAGAGCCTCACCATTGGCCTTTACTTGAAAACGTTCCTGATAGAGGTAGTACTCGGGTGCAATAGTCCAGCGAAGAATCAGCTGGTCGTCGCTGACTTGCGCATCGAGTTGAAACGCCTCGGTGACTTCCAGAAAGTCGTCACCGCCTTGCGCCAGGGCACCGACGTTGAAAACACACAGAGCCCCTAGAAGGAGTAGGCGAAAAAACAGTGGAACAGGGGTGAAAAACTTCATATCGGTGATCCGTTACTGTGCTGAGGTGGTGAGTATGAGTTGGCGTGTTCCGCTTCAGAAACACCGGTCTCGAGCGAGCCGCCAAGGCGCAGCTCTTGGTCGGTGGTTAAATAGGGTAGCCCTTGCTCGGACAACCAGTCCGGGTCCTCTGGACTCTTCAGCAAGGCAATGGTGGTAAAGGAGCCGGCGATCAGGCAGCGGGCCGCCACCACGCTGACCGAAGCAAACGCGGGGTGAAGGCTGCGCCCGGTGCTCGGATGCAGTAGGTGGCAATAGCGGGTACCGTTGACCACCATGTACCGCTCGTAATCGCCACTGGTGGCAATCGCTCCCCGGGCCAGAGGAATACGAGCGATGGCCGCGTCCGGCTCGCGGGGGTGCTGAATGCCCACTTGCCATGGGGTGCCGTCGGGGTGGGGGCCAATCACGTGAATGTCTCCACCGAGATTAACCATCCCATTTTCAATGCCGGCCGCGCGGCATAAATCCGCTACGCAGTCAGCAGTGTACTCTTTCACGTAGCCGCCAAAGTCCAGCTCCATTCCCGCCTGAGGTAAACGAACAAAGGGGGATTTCCACTCGACCTTGGCCCATCCGATCAAAGGCACCAGCGCGGCAATCTGCTCCTCGCTTGGCAGTTGTTCGGCTTTAAAATCCCAGGCTTTGCGCAGCACCCCGGAGGTGATATCAAACAAGCCGTCGCTTTGCTCAAACAGGGTGGCCGCATAGTCCAGCAATGCTGCGGTTTCCGCGTCCACCTCGACCGCCTTGCCCGTGCCCGCCGCGGCGTTGATGCGGGAGGTGACACTGTCGGAGCGGTAGCGGCTGTATTTGGCTTCCAGTGCCCGTACGCGCTCAACCGCCCGGGCGGCCACCGCCTTGGCGGTGGCTTCCGGGCCGTACAGCTGAACCTCGCAGCGGCTGCCCATGGCGTTAAAGGCGGCGCGGTGGAGTGGGGGCTTGGCGTTATTCGAAGGCATAACCCAGTCCGAGGGAGATCAGGTCGTATTCGAGTAAACCGGGGTGATCCCCAGAGGCCTTGTAATTCTCATAGGACAGGTCGACACGAAACGCGGAAAAGGTTTTTGACAGTTTCAGCTGCCCACTGACGGCGGAAAAATCCGAAAGTCGATAGTCGCTGGAGTAAAATCCGTCGGTTCGTGTGGTCTCGTAGAAAGGACGGTAAAAAGCGGCGGCACTCTGGTCGTAATAGCGCAGCGTCGGGGTCAGCTGCCAGTCATTCCCCAGGTTTTGGTACCAACTCAGTTCCAGCGTGTGGGAATCGATTTCCCAATTGTTGGTGTAGTATCGATAGTCGGCATGCAGTGCGCCCCCCGGGCCTTCAAAGAACTGGCGCAGGGACAGGTTCAGGTTAATCTGTTCCTGCTGACCGGGCCGGGAGTCGCGCACCGTGCTGCCGGCCACAAACGCTCGTTTGTAGGGATCGGAAAGGTAACCATCGAGCATCGCAAAGCCCACCGTCGCACTGAGCAACGTGGTTTTGGTGGCCACCTGGGTAAGGCCCACCATGGCGGCCGCGCGTTTTTTCGTTTCGTGCTCGGGACGGTCAAAGGATTTGGCATCGCTCGGGTCAATATAGTCGAACGAGGTATTGGCGCCATAACTGAGAGTCGTCAGGTTTTGGTTGAGCCGCCAAGCGCCGGAAAAACCAAAGCTTACCGATTCATAGTCGTTTTCCGATGAATAACCGCCGGAGAGGGTCACTTCCGAGTTGCTGTTGTAGCTTCGAAAGTCCACGCCCAGTTCCGTGCGTTCTTCGGAAATGGTGGCCCCACTCATAACTTGCAGCGCCTCGCCGTCGGCTCCGGGGGCCACGTACCACGGGGAGGCCCCGCTCATGGTTTCCCGTATGACCGAGGTGGTGAGCTCGGTGTCGGTGGAGACCGGAGCTTTGAACTTCAGGTGGCTGACGTCAATGGTATAGCGCTCCGGGCTACCCAGCCCCAGCTGGTCCGCCGCGATGGGCGCTTCCTTGTAATTCGACTGCTTAAAACCCAGGGTGAATTTCTGGTCGGGCGGGTCGGCCTTGGCCGGTTCGCTCGCCATGGGAAGGGCCAGTGCCGCAGCCGTCAGTGCCAACAGCGTTGAAGATCGTTTATCGTTCATCGGGCACCTCAATTACAGCCGCAGCCGCCGCCGGAGCCAGAGGCCACCGAAGACGACGCTTCTTTACTGTGATGAATATGATTGCGCAAGGTACTGGCCATGGGGTCGGTCGTCAGCCCCATTTCCGGGCGGGCCAAGTGGCCCCGCTCCCAGGGTTGCACTTGGGTGCAGGCCAACAGTTGAACGGCCAATAACAACACCCCACTGCGTAGTAACAGCTTCACGGTGACTACTCCTTCGTCAATTGGTTAATGGCCGCTTCAATGGCCGCCGCGTCTTTCTCGTTAAAGCCAACCACTACGTGATGGACGGTGCCGTCGCGGTCGAGCAGGAACGCGCTGGGCATGCCCTTGAGTTGATACTCTCCGGCGACCTTACCTTCGGGGTCCCAGGCAATCGGGAAAGATACGGGGTGCTCATCGAGAAACTTGTGGGCATCGGCTTCTTGTTCATCGAGGTTGATGGCAATGACTTCAAAGCCCTGCTCGCCATATTTCTGATGCAGGGCCTCCAGTTTGGGAAAGGAGCGCCGACATGGGCCGCACCAGGAAGCCCAAAAGTCCACGTACACCACTTTGCCTTGGTATTGCTCCAGTGCAATAGCTTGGCCCTCGGCGGCGTTTTCGATGCCGGGCAGGGAAAAGGGCGGGGCGTCCTCGCCCGTCTCCAGTGCCTGGGTGGAGGCGGCCAGGAACAGACCGAAAACCATGGTGGTCAGTGATTGAGAGAATCGTTTCATTGTGGTGTCCTTTTTGTTTCCTTTAAGTGGGTATCGCAATTAGCTCAGAATGTCGTCGGCCGGGCTATCGCTGTAGGCGGGAATTACGCCATAAACGCCCATATATTCTGCGGCGGTATCGAGCAATTGGTGATGGTTGTCAACGCCAACTACCCGGCCGCGCCTGACGGCGGAGCCGCCGCCGGCCATCATGAACGGGGCGTCGGAGCCGCTGTGGGCGTCGCCGTTGCCCATGTCGGTTACCTGAACCACGAGGGTGCTGTCGATCAGCTTTCCCCCCTCCGGGGCGTCGGTGGCGGCTAAGCGCTGAATCAGGTGGCTGACGCGCTCGGAGAAGTAGGCACGGTACCGCGCGTACCAGGCTTCGTCACCGCTGTGGATGGACCCGTGGTAGTCGCCCTCAAGGTTGTTCACGCTAAAGTCCGCTTGGTTCGTGCCCATTTGCAAGGTCGCCACGCGGGTAATGTTGCAACTCAGAGCCAGTACCAGGTTTTCTGTTTGCAGAGCGAACTGCTCGGTAAAGGCATCATCGGTCATAACCTCTGACAGCCCGTCGGGGTTGAATGTGGGGTTCAGACAGCCGGCCGGGGCCGCATTGGAAGCGGCATTTTCGATATCGGTGTTGAGCTTGGCGATGCCCTCTTGGTGTTGTTCCAGGCGCTCGCGTTCATACTGGCCCAGACGGTTCTGAATGCTCTCCAGCGCCAGGCGGTTGATTTCCAGCAACTTCTTTTCCCGGCGCTCACCAATGGGGCTGGTATCCACCGTCCCACCGAACAACCGGTCGAATGCCGAGCGCGGGTTGTCCTGAAAGTCGGTCGCGCCGGAGTAACCCCGGGCTGAAATCGGGTCCACGCCGCGGGAGCGAACGCCCAGGCGCAAGGAGGCCACGGGAGAGGTGGCCCCCACCACGCCTTCCAGCGCGAGGTCCAACGTGCCCTTTACGCCGGGGGCGAACGCGCCGAGCACTCGCTGGCTCAGGCCGTGGCCACCGCCGCCCACGATGTCCGTGTCCCGAAAGAACACACATTGGTCTTTAACCGACTCCAGTGGAGCGGAGCAGCGCTGCAAGGTCAGGTCGTCACTGGGGAGGAACGAGTGCGACGCGCCCCCCGGCGTGCCATCGGGAATGTAGACAAAAATAACCCGGCGCGTCTGGGCCCCTTGCGCCTGTGCCTGTCGTCCGAGCAAAAGCCCGGCGCCCAATGAACTGGCCTGTAACGCCGACAGCGAAATGCCGGTGGAGCCGAGAAACTTCAGAAAGCGCCGGCGGCTTTGCAGTGCGTATTGCTTATCGTGTTCCATAATAATTCCTCTCTGGTTCTGTCGGCTCGCTATCGGTTGACGTTCTTGCGGTAGCGCACGCTGTCCATGCCGCCGATGGCTTTGAGGAGTGCGCGAGTGCTGTTGTCACTTTCGGTCATGATTTGGTCGAGTTGCTGGGCTTCGCAGCTGTAGCTGGAACGCTCCTCGCTCGAAAGCGTGATGCTCGGAATGGCATAGTCGAAATGCTTGGAGCCGGTACCCAGAGCGAGACGGAACATGTTGTCGATGAAGCATTGCCGGGTAACGTCGAGTCCGGCAATGGCATGAGCGAACTCCTTGGCGCCCTCGAAAGAAATCTCCCGACCGTCATTGACGCTGGTCACCCCGTGGAGCACACCGTCGAACTCAACAATCAGGTTGTTGTAGTCCACGGTCTGGGGCATGCCGACCGCGTCGAAGTCTTCAAAGCCGCCACCGAGGGGGTTGATCATCTCTTCGTGGCAGGTCTGGCAAAGCGGCGCCGAGGTTTGGAACTCGTACTTCTTGCGGCTGGTGGCGAGACCGCCGTTGGCTTCAAGGTACGCCTCCCAAGCGGCGATCTGCTCTTCGCGTACCGCATCCACGTCTTCACCGCTAAGGGATATACCGGTCGGTGGCGCGGGCACATCGTGGCAGAGGAAAGCGCGCCGGGCGTAGGTAGAGCGCAGGATCGGGGCGGTTTCCCTTTCGTGGGCGTTGACCGTCAGAAAGGCGCCGGAAGTGACCAACCCGGCACGGCTGCCCACGCCCGTCACTTTCTGCAGCTGATCGCCGCTGACGCCGCTCAAGCCGTAGAAGGCCGCCAAGGCGTTGTTCACGAAGGTGAAGTCGCCGTCGTACAGCGCCGTGAAGGGCTCGCCCTCGTCCAGCACCACGTGGTTGAAGATGGCGCGCACCTCTTGCACCATGGCTTCGCGCACCTCGGTGGTGAATTGCGGGTAGAGCTCCGGGTCCTTAATTTGGTCTATTACCCGGTCAGCACGCAGCCACTGCGCGGCGAAGTCACCAAACTTTTCCCGTGCCTGGGGCGTATCAAGCAAGCGCTCCACTTGGGCTTCGATCTGTGCCCGGTTGGACAACTCGCCGCTGCGGGCGGCTTGCAGCAGTTCCAGGTCAGGGGTGCTGCCGGTGAACGTGAAGGCCAGGAATGAGGCCAGCTCGTAGGGGGTGAGCACGTAGGCATCGGAATCCAGCGGGGCCGCGGGCAGCTCGGGTTCCACCAGCCGAACGCCGGAGGCTTGGAAACGACTGACGATCAGGTCGTGACCGCCCTCATACTCTCTGTCGGCACCCACTTGTTGATTGGCAACGGCGGTGTAATGCTGGCCGGTGAGCGCTTCCACCCGGAACCGGTAAGTTTTGTCGTAGCTGTGATCCACCAGCACCGTGGCGATTTCCTGCTCGTTGGTACCGATGCGCATGGTCGGCCAGAGTCCTTGTTCGCCTTGGGTGCCTCGTACCACCACTTCGAGCAGGTTATCTCCGGTGTACTGAATGCCGTGACCGCTTTGACCGTAAATGGTAATGGTCTCCGGTGCGGTGTCGTCGATAAACGTGGTGACCTCTCCCGCCGGCTCGTATTGCGGCTCGGTATTGCCGTTTTCGAGATCGTTGACGGAGATGCCGGTTTCGCTGCGGTACAGGAAGTTGGGCGAAGTCAGCATGGTGCGAATGGCCAGCTTCAAGCCTTCCTTCACGTCACCCCCGGTGTATTCAGCGGTGAACATCTCCTGGAAGGCGATACGTTCGCTATCGGTTAGCGGGCGACGGAAGACGCGGAAGCCGAAATCATCCACTAAGTTCGCACCGCATTGTGCGGCTTCCATGCCGGAGCAGTCGATGACACCTTCAAAATCCCGCTCGGCGAGGAAGTCGGCAATGCGAGAGGCCACCAGGCTGTAGGATTGCAGTGAGCCGCTCTCGATGCTGGCCATGACGTTGTTCGAAAAACCGTTGACTTTGTTGTCGGCCGGGAGTGCGTCGTAAACACTGCGTCCCAGGTCGGAGCGCACGTCGACACCGGTCAGATCTCGAACCGAATTGACATACTCCTGCTGGGTAAGCACCCGAATGGTCCGAGGGCCGTAGGCCACATCACAGTCGCTCGGCAGGCCGGTGGAAGGCTGGCTGCTGGAGGCGCTGCTGCTGTTGCCCTGTGTGCTGGATTGACTGCTGGCGCTGGACTGAGCTGCGGAAGAGGCGCTGCTCGCCATGCTTGAGGCGCCGCCGGCACTCGATACGCTGTGGGCACTCGATGCGCTGCCGGCACTGGAAACGCTGGCGGCGCTTGACGTACTGGAAGCGGCACTCGAACTCGGGTTGCCGGGTATGCTTGCGCTGCTGGCGGAGGAGGCGCCGCTGCTGTCCGTCCAGCTGCGAATATAGGCCGCGACGTCTTCGGCGCAGCTACCGGTACAGGCGTTGGCGCCGCCTTCGGGCATCCAGTCGGCAATGTATTGGGCCAGGGGCTGGGGATTGTCGCCGGAGGAGTGCCAGTACTCCTCTTTGGCGGCGTCCAGGAAGAAAAACCCGTTGCCGCTTTCGCCGTGACAGTTTGTACAGCTGTCAATGTAATGGGTTCTGCCGGCCGCAACGTTGCCCACGGGTGCCGAGCTTGAGGAGCTGGCCTCGCTGCTACTTGAAGAGCGGGCTTCGCTGCTAGAAGAGTGAGCGGTGTCAGAAGACTGTTGCGAGCTCTGCGAACTACTATTGCCTAGCGAGCTGCTGCTACTGCTTTGAGAGCGGCTATTGCTCTGAGCGCTACTGGCACCCTGAGAACTACTGTTGCCCTGAGAACTACTTTGGCTCTGAGCGCTGCTGCGGTTTTGGGTGCTACTAGTGGCTTGAGAGCTGCTGGCATCGGCTTGAGAGCTGCTGGCAGCCTCTGCGCTGCTGGAATTTTGTGAAGGCGCGCTGCTGGAGGGCTGAGCCACCGAACTTGCAGAGCTGCTTGGGGGTGTGGCCGGTTCGCTTGTGGCGGTGCTGGAGGATTGCTGAGGCGGCGGAGCGATAACACTGCTGGCGCTACTACTCTCAGAAGAAGCGTTGTGGGCGGACGAGGCGCTACTGGCGTCGCTGGATTGCTCTCCCCCCGAGGTGGGCTCGGGAAAACCGCCCTGAATATAGTGTGCCAACAACGTCGAACACTCATGGCCACACTGGGCCGGTTCGGCCAACGGCATGGTGTCTTCAATACGGCGCGTCAATACCGTGGTGTTGTCGCAAGTGCTGCAGGTTCTCAGCTCACCGCCCATTCCACCGGTACCGGAATCACCGTGACAACTCGCGCATTGCGTTTGGTACAGATGAGCCGCCGCCTCTACATCATAAGTCGGTACGGCGACCGGAGGTTCACCCTGCTCACTGGAGGATTGGTTGCCGGAATCTCCTGGGCCAGAGCTATCGGTAGGCGGAGCGCTCGTGCCGGGCTCACTGGACTGTCCTTCGGAGCTTTGTTCTCCGCCCCCCGAATTCGGTTCGGTTGGTTGATCGTTGAACTCGGGGTCGCCGCCGCCACAGGCGGCCAGCCCCAAAACAAAGGCGAGGGTGAGTAGAGGCTTTGACAGTAATCGAGTAGCTGACGATGACGGTTCAGGCAAACTGGTCATAGTTCCTTCCGCTTAGTCTTGTGAAAGACAGTGTGTTTAGGCCCTTTGAAACCAACGGGCTTGGGCTTTTCAGTGACCCGGCGGCACAGCGACGAAGATGCACCGGGCACCAAGCCTTTCGGTTCATCTATGCCGGCGTAGGTACGTCGGTTCATTCGTGTGGTACGCACCGCTGCGGGGCAGCGGAAAGCATTTTTGAATATGGGGCAGGCGACAGGCGGTGTAATAAAATTGACAATATATAGTTTTAGTTCCGCCGAAACTCCTTGAGCGTCAGCTTGCTGGCGCTCTCCCAAGTGGCGCCATACTATACAAAGCGGCCGCGGGTTTGATGGAACCGGTTCACACCAAAGGGGCGGTTTGGTTGGCAAAGTGGGGATAAACCCTACTTTTTTTGGGTTTTTGTGGAGGAGGTCACACGCGCCAAACTTCCTAATGCAGGGTAGTGATGGCTTAATGCTTTTGTGGTATGGCGAGACGCTTTTGTCGGTAAGACTGGGGGCAATGGGAGTGTGATGTTACTGGTAGCACTGTGTGGACGTTTTGCACCAAACTGATCAGGGTGCCCGGCTGGGCGCGCGGCGACGGTGCGACGCGCAGGGCCAGAGGCCCGGTATGGTATGCTCGGCGTTGCCATGGTGGCTCTAAAAAAGGGGGCTGCCAGCAAAGAATGCCTAATTTTAGATTTTTAGATAAAGACCTAATATAAATAGAGAATGGTGTCGTGAGGATAAGGTAGCGATGACAGAGCTCTGTTTAAGGACCTAAACGTTCGGATTCACCCGAGAGATTTCTATGATGCGAACCCGCGCCTCGATGAGTTTTGTTAAGCGAAGTGCCGTAATGGCCCTGATTGCGGCTGTTATGATGGGTTGTGGAACACAACCGCAAAGCGCACCGCGACAAGGCAAGCCGATGCTCTTCCTCGCGGGGGACTCCACTATGGCGGATCAGCCCCAAGACAAATACCCGGAGCACGGCTGGGGCCAAGTGCTGCCTGAATACCTGAATGACGGGATAGAGATCGAAAATCATGCCAGAAACGGCCGCAGCACCAAAAGTTTTATCGACGAAGGCCGCTGGCAGGTCGTGCTCGATGGGGTGGACGAGGGCGATTTTGTGGTCATCGGCTTCGGGCACAATGACCAGAAGGACTACGACGAGACCCGTTATGCTGCCCCTTGGTCCGACTACCGTCGCAACCTGGAACGGATGGTCGAAGAGGTCCGCCAGCGGGGCGGCGAACCGATTCTGGTCACCGCCATCCGCCGGCGAGCGTTTGATGAAAACGGCCGCCCCGAAGCCACCCTGGGCGACTACCCCGAGGCCACGCGAGCCGTGGCTCACGAGCACCAGGTGCCCCTGGTGGACCTGAACGTAATGACCCGCCAGATGCTGGTGGAAGCCGGTGCGGAGGGCTCAGCCGACATCTATATGCAGATACCGCCAGGGGAGTATGCCAACCTGCCCGACGGAAAGGATGACAACACCCACCTGCAGCGGGCGGGCGCGCTGCGCGTTGCCGCCTTGTTCGTGGAAAGCGTCAAGCGCCAAGGGCTACCCCTGGCGCGCTACCTCAAAACCGCCCCCTTGGAGTAACCCCGCGCCCCGGAAAAGCGGCCAAACTGGCTTGCCTTCCGGGGCGGCTTCGCTTACAATCGCCGCCCCTTGAGGCCCTCCCATGCCGTGGGCCCGGAGAAAACCCTACGACGCAAGCCCCGGAAAGCGCCCCGACGCTGCTTCGTGTCGTCCAAACAGAGTATTTGGAGCAACTATGTACGCAATTTTTGAAAGTGGTGGCAAACAGCACCGCGTCGTGGAAGGGGAAACCCTGAAGCTGGAAAAAATCGAAGTGGCCACCGGTGAGAAGATCGAGTTCGATAAGGTTTACCTGGTCGCCAATGGCAAAGACGTTAAAGTGGGTGCACCCATTGTTGACGGCGCCAAAGTCACTGCCGAGGTTGTCAATCACGGCCGTGGCGATAAAGTGAAGATCATCAAGTTCCGTCGCCGCAAGCACTCGATGAAGCGCCAGGGGCACCGTCAGTGGTTCACTGAAGTGAAAATCACTGGAATTACAGGTTAAGAGGAGTTTAGACAATGGCTCACAAAAAAGCTGGTGGTAGCACGCGCAATGGGCGCGATTCCGAAAGTAAACGCCTTGGCGTTAAAGTTTATGGCGGTCAAGCTATTCCGGCTGGCGGCATTATTGTTCGTCAGCGCGGCACTCAGTTCCACCCCGGTGTGAATGTGGGTATTGGCAAGGACCACACCTTGTTCGCCAAGGCTGAAGGCCGAGTGAAGTTTGAGACCAAAGGTGCGAAGAACCGCAGGTTCGTCAGCGTCGAAAACGCGTAAGACGTACGACTAAGCGGTTTTCCGGCTCTTTGAGGCGGAAACACACTTCGGAAAAGCCCTGTCGAACTGTCGATGGGGCTTTTTTGTTGTTCTGAGCTAAGTTTTAGAAGGTCGGGTTGGGTGCGGGTCCTTGGCGGGGTATACCCTTGCAAGACACGCCGTGAACCCATCCCTGGGGGCTCGAATCGCGGGTCCCCCGCTCCACGGTCTTGCAAGGGTATACCCCGCCAAGGCCCTCACGTTGGGGAGTGCACCGCCTTCCAGGCCGGACTTAAATACTGGCACCCTAATATATTGGCACCTTGGTTAGCTAGATAGATTCTGTCGGGAGTAATGAAGTGAAATTTGTAGACGAAGCGCCCATTCACGTCGAAGCGGGCAAAGGTGGCAATGGCTGCCTCAGCTTCCGGCGGGAAAAATTTATCGCCAAAGGCGGCCCCGATGGAGGTGACGGCGGGGACGGCGGGAGTGTATACCTCGTCGCCGACGAAAGCCTCAACACCCTCATCGACTACCGCTTCCAGCCTCGGTACCGCGCCCAAAACGGCGAAAAAGGCGGGAGCAAAAACTGCACCGGCAGCAAAGGCGAAGACCTACTGCTGCCCGTCCCCGTAGGCACCACCGTCATCGACACCGACACCGGCGAACAGCTCGGCGACCTTACCGACATCGGCCAGCGCCTCAAAGTCGCCCAAGGCGGCTTCCACGGGCTGGGTAATACCCGCTTCAAATCCAGCGTCAACCGCGCCCCCCGCCAGACCAGCAACGGCAGCGAAGGAGAAATGCGCAACCTTAAACTGGAACTGAAAGTCCTGGCCGACGTCGGCCTACTCGGTATGCCCAACGCCGGTAAATCCAGCTTCATTCGAGCCATCAGCGCCGCCAAACCCAAAGTAGCCGACTACCCCTTCACCACCCTGGTGCCCAACCTGGGCGTGGTCAAAGTCCAAAAGCATCGCAGCTTCGTCGTCGCCGACATCCCCGGCCTGATCGAAGGCGCGGCGGACGGCGCCGGACTGGGTATCCGCTTTCTCAAGCATCTAACCCGCTGCCGGCTTTTGCTCCACATCGTCGACATGGCACCGCCGGACGGCTCCGATCCGATGGAACAGATTCGCACCATCACCAAAGAGCTGGAAAGTTTTAGTCCGACCCTCGCCAAGCGGGAGCGTTGGTTGCTGCTTAATAAAATCGACCTACTGCCGGCGGCCGATGCCGAAGAGCACTGCCAGGCGCTGATCGACAAGCTTGACTGGGACGGGCCGGTGTATCGGATCTCCGCCTTGGAGCGGACCGGAACCGAGCCGTTGTGCGGCCAAATAATGACGCACCTGGAAGCTATCTGGGAGAGCGAGGCCGACAGTGAAGAAGCCCGGGAACGCGAATTCCAATTTCAGGCGGATATGGCGGCGGAAGTGCGCGAGCGCATTGAAGAGCTTCGCCTGCGTCGCCGAGCTGAGCGCAAGGGCGATGATGACGACGACTTTGATGACGACGATTACGATGTCGAAGTAGAATACGTCCGATAATCGCGCGCGGATAGGCCGGAGGCGAATCCGCCGCGAGGGTCAGTGACCCAGTACCAACCACCACCAGCGGAACAGGGCAGCATGACAGACAGAAGTTCGGTAACCACCACCCGGCGTTGGGTCGTTAAGATCGGCAGTTCCCTGCTGACCAACGACGGGCGCGGCCTCGATGTGGCGGCCATCAATGAATGGGTGGCGCAGATGGCCGAGCTGCGCAAGGCAGGCATCGAGCTGGTGCTGGTTTCCTCCGGCGCGGTGGCCGCCGGGTTAACCCGTCTGGGCTGGCAAGGTCGGCCCACCGCCGTGCATCAATTGCAAGCCGCTGCGGCCGTGGGTCAAATGGTACTGGTGCAGACCTACGAAACCGCATTCCAGGCGTTCCACCTGCACACCGCCCAGGTGCTGCTGGACCACGATGACCTGTCCTCCCGGCAACGCTACCTCAACGCCCGTTCAACCCTGCGTACGCTGCTGGACCTGGGCGTGGTACCGGTGGTGAATGAAAACGATACAGTGGTGACCGACGAAATTCGCTTCGGCGACAACGACACTCTGGGTGCCTTGGTAGCGAACCTGATTGAGGCCGAGCTGTTGGTTATTCTGACCGACCAGGCCGGCATGTTCGACAGCGACCCCCGGTCCAACCCCGAGGCCAAACTGTTGCCGGAACTTTCCGCCGATGACTCGTCCCTGGAAGCCATGGCCGGGGGCGGTGGTGCTCTGGGCCGGGGCGGAATGCTGACCAAGGTGCGCGCGGCCCGAGTGGCGGCACGCTCCGGGGCGGACACCTTGATTCTTGGGGGACGTACCGAGCGGGCCTTGCTTCGTGCCCGAGCCGGCGAGCCGCTCGGGACATTGCTCAAGGCCTCCCAAGAGCCCCAGGCGGCGCGCAAGCGCTGGATCGCCGGACAACTGCAGACCCGGGGTACGCTAGTGCTGGATGAGGGCGCCGTGCGCGTACTGAAAAACAGTGGCCGAAGCTTGTTGCCGGTGGGGGTAAAAGCGGTGAAGGGGCGATTTACCCGTGGTGATATGGTGGTTTGTACCACCGCTACCGGTGAAGAGGTCGCCCGCGGACTGGTGAACTATAGCGCGGAGGAAGCGCGAAAAATCATCGGGCGTCCCAGCAGTGAAATTCTCGAGCAATTGGGCTACAAAGACGATGACGAATTGGTGCATCGGGACAATTTAGTGTTAATGGACGGCTAAGGAAGTGCCATGAAGAGTTGGAAGTGGGTTCGTCGACTGGTCAATTTCTGGCCGCCGCTGTTTTTTACCGGCATTAAAGCCACGCACATCAGCTCGGACTTTCGTCGTATAGAAGTGGTCCTGAAGCTGCGGTTTTACAATAAAAATTATTTGGGAACCCAGTTCGGTGGCAGCCTGTTCGCCATGACCGACCCTTGGTACATGCTGATGTTGGTGTACAACCTGGGGCCGGACTATTTCGTTTGGGATAAAAGTGCCCACATCGACTTTATCGCCCCGGGGCGCAATGCGGTAAAAGCGGTTTTTGTGCTGGATGAAGCCACGCTCGAGCGCATTCGTGCCCATACGGCGGACGGTAAAAAGTATCTGCCGAATTTCGCCATTGATGTGGTCGATGAGCATGGTCACCTGATCGCTCGGGTGCACCGGACCTTGTACGTCCGGGCGAAACCTCACAAACGAGCCGCCGGATAGCACGACTGCCCGTTAAGTGGGCAGGGTGTTTAAGCGAGCGCTCGGTTCAAGCGGGAATGGTGCGTTCCGCCGCCCATTGACGCAGGTGCTGCAGTTTCTCCGCCATCACCACCGAAAGCGGACTGGTGTTGGCAATTTCCCTCAGAATGCACTCGGTGGCGATACCAGTGCGCTCAGACCCATACCGTGCCGCTACAATGGCCTGCTCGATCTCCGCCCCGGAAAATCCTTCGCTCGCCTCGCCTAGCTGTTTCAAGTCAAACAGGTCCGGGTTTAGATCACGCTTGCGCAGGTGAATGTCAAAAATCGCCTGACGAACCGAGGCGTCGGGCAGGTCCACGAAAAAGATTTCATCCACTCGGCCCTTGCGAATCAGTTCCGGGGGCAACCGACTGATGTCGTTGCTGGTGGCGGTAAAGAAAACCGAGTTTTTCCGCTCCGCCATCCAGGTCAGTAGGGTACCGAGCATTCGCCGCGACGTGCCGTCATCACTGTTGCCCTGGGCCAGCCCTTTTTCAATTTCATCCAGCCAGAGCACGCAGGGCGCCATGGCATCGGCCATGGCCAGGGCCTCGCGCAGGTTGCGTTCGGTTTCGCCGTGGTACTTGTTATACAGGGCGCCGACGTCCAAGCGTAGCAGGGGCAGGTTCCAGGTGCCGGCCACGGCTTTGGCGGCGAGGCTCTTGCCCCCACCTTGAACCCCCAGTAAAAGAATCCCCCGGGGTTGCTCCATTCCCGGGTCGCGGCTGTGGAACGCCTGGGCCCGGGCTTGCAGCCACTGCTTCAGATTGTCGAGCCCGGCGACCTGAGAGAAGTCCGCCGTCTCGTACTCGTAGCTCATGACGCCGCCCATATCCAGCAGGGAAAACTTGGCTTCGTTGACCACCGGAAGATCTTCCTCGGTGATGGCTCCGTCCTGCCAAATCGCAATGCGTACCAGCCGCCGGACATCGCTGGCGGACAGGCCTTGCAGGTTGGCCATCAGGCGGCGCAACGTTTTGTTGTCCGTTTTAATGCGCTTTTGGCCGTTCTGCTCGGCGTAGTGGCGGGCCTCCTCGCGAATAATCGCCAAAATACGCTCGTCGCTGGGCAGCGACAACTGGAAAGAGGCGCTGTAGCGGCTGATTTCCGGGGGCAGGTTCAGGCGGTGGCTGAGCAGTATGACGGCATGGGGTACTTGGCCGTGGTTAAGGGCAATGTCCTTGAGCAGTCGTACATTGTGGG
This sequence comes from Marinimicrobium locisalis, assembly GCF_039822625.1. Lineage (NCBI taxonomy): Bacteria > Pseudomonadati > Pseudomonadota > Gammaproteobacteria > Cellvibrionales > Cellvibrionaceae > Marinimicrobium > Marinimicrobium locisalis. The sequence goes on along the minus strand of NZ_JBDLLG010000009.1, from coordinate 101,338 downwards.
GTTGGTCGGTCAGGTAGGGATGTAAGTCGCACAGTAGGTAAATACCCGGCGTTTGTGCCTGTTTGATGTGCTCAAGCACCTCGCTTGGGTCCTGGTGTTCGCGCTTCTTGGGGACCAGTTGCGGGCCGAACCCCAACCGAATCAGCCCGTCGGTCACTGACCAGCGGTAGAATGTTCGGTTTTTATCCCGGGCGACGCGTTGAAGCAGCGTGATGGTTTTGTTTTCCTCGTGGGTTTCAATCACCACCAGGGGCACGCGCGAGTCCAGCATCAGCTTGAGGTCGTGTGCGTCTTGCATCCGGTTTTCTTCCTTTCGGTTTTTTTATGGGTTGGCAACCTGCCAACGATAAAAAGCGGGGAAGGGCTCGTCAAGCCCCATCCCCACAAACGTTGCCTCAGTAATAGTTCAGCTCTCGCGCCTTGCCCCAGAAGACCCGGTAGGCAAATAAGGTATAGAAGATAATGGCGGGCAGCACAATGATAACCCCTACCAGAATAAACCAGAGGGATTCCGGGGCGCTGGCGGCCTCCCAAAAGGTGATTTGCTCGGGGACCACATAGGGGAAAAAGCTGTAAGCCAGGGCGGAGTAGGCCAATACAAAGAGCCCGATGGTGCAGGCGAAGGGGACCCAGCAACCCGCGTCATTATCGTGGGGGAAGTGTGCCAGGTAGCGGTCGTTGACCAGAAATAGCACAAAACACAGTGCCGGAATCAGCAGCAGAAACAGCGCTGGACCGCCACCCAGCCATTTGTCGAACACCCGCTCGCTGATCAAAGGGTTGACCACCGAAACGCTCACCAGCCCCAGCGCCATCAACCAGGCGCAGCGACGGGCCCAGAGCGCAGCACGGGCCTGAAGGTCGCCCTCGGTTTTCATAACCAGCCAAGCGGCGCCAATCAGACTGTAGCCGGCCGTTACGCACACCGCGCTCAGTACAGCGAAGGCGTAGGCGGCGGGTGAGCGCTCAAACCCCATAACATATAGCCCCAGCATATAGCCTTGGGAAAGGGTCGCCAGCAGCGAGCCGCCCCAGAACGCCAAGTCCCACCGGCCCTTGTAAACCACCGGCGCCTTGGCGCGAAAGTCAAACGCGACGCCGCGCAGAATCAGCCCCGCCAGCATAAAGGTGACGGGCAAGTACAGCTGATACAAAATGACGTTATGGGCCATGGGGAAGGCAATCAAAATAATGCCGACCCCCAGCACTAGCCAGGTTTCGTTGGCGTCCCAGAACGGACCAATGGAGGAAATCATGGTGTCGCGCTGGGTCTCGGAATCGCGCGGCAGCAAAATGCCGACACCCAGGTCATAGCCGTCCAGAATGGCGTAAACCAAAAACGCCAGCCCCATTAGGGCCATAAATGTCAGGGGTAGCCAGTAAGCTTCGCCGGTCACCATCAGTAGGCTCCTCCTTCGTTGGCAGTCATGGGGTTGTAGCGGTCTTGCAGGGTTTGAACTTCTTCGTCGCGGTCGATTTTCACCGCTTTGCGGGCGATCAAAAACAGCGTGGCAATATAGGCCACCAGGAGCACGGCATACAGAGTGAGATAGATTGCCAGTGATGTCGCGACATTGCCCGGCGGGACCGCCGTGACCGCCTCTTCAGTGGTCAGTACCCCGGTCACAAGATAGGGCTGTCGGCCGATTTCGGTCACGTACCAACCGGCGAGGGTGGCGACCCAGCCGGAAAAACTCATGCCCACCAGCACCCGCAGCATCCACTTCGGCAGGGCGTCGCGTCGCCAGAGAAGGCCACTGGCGGCCCAGGAGACGGCCAGCATCAATACGCCGAGCCCGACCATGATCCGAAACCCCCAAAATACCGGCGCCACCGGCGGGTGCTCATTCTCAAACTCGTTCAAGCCTTTTACTTCCCCCTGCCAGTCGTGGGTCAGGATAAAGCTGGCGCCGCCGGGAACTTCCAGCGCAAAGCGGTTGCGTTTCTCTTCTTCATCGGGAAGGCCAAACAACACCAGAGGCGCCCCCTTTTCGGTCTCCCAAAGCCCTTCCATGGCGGCGACTTTTGCGGGTTGGTGCTCCAAGGTGTTAAGCCCGTGCAAGTCTCCCAGCAGAATCTGGAGGGGGATCAGCAGGGCTGCGGCGTAGATCGCCGTTTTTAGAGTAAGCCGGGGTGCTGGCTTGTGGTCGCCTTTAAGCAGGCGGTAGGCTGATAAACCGGCCATCAGGAAGGCGGCTGTCAGGCCCGAGGCCACCATCATGTGCAGTAGGCGGTAGGGCATGGAGGGATTAAAAAGAATGGCCAGCCAGTCCACCGGGTAGGCGACCCCCTCGCGCATTTCAAACCCCACGGGGGTGTGCATCCAGGAGTTCAAAGACAGAATCCAAAACGCCGACAGGCTAGTGCCGACCGCCACCAGAAACGTAGCGATGGTGTGAACCCGATTGGACACCCGGTTAATGCCGAAGAGCATAATACCGAGAAAGGTGGCTTCCATAAAAAAGGCGGTGAGCACTTCATAGCCCAACAACGGTCCGGCAATGTTGCCGACGGTGCCCATAAAGCCCGGCCAGTTGGTTCCGAACTGGAATGACATGGTGATGCCACTGACCACACCCAGGGCAAAACTCAGAGCGAAGACCTTTACCCAGAAGCGGTAGGCTCGCATCCACACCTCTTCGCCGGTGCGATTGTGCTGAACTTTAAAATAGAACAGGAACCACGCCAGGGCGATGGTGATGGTCGGGAACAGAATGTGAAAGCTGATGTTGGCGGCGAACTGAATACGGGATAGCAGCAGCGTTTCCATTAGGGGTACCTACTTCATAAACCGATCTTTCATGTCCAGAACCTTGCTCAGACTGCCCCCAAGCTTGAGCAGATTGCGCAAGTTGTTCTGGTCCAGGCGCTGAATTTCCACCGTCCATTGGGTGAGCATTTCGATCATTTCGTGCATGTCGCGCATTCGGTCTTGCGCGTACTCCTCCTCTCGGTTAGCGGGCTGCTCCAGCAACAGTCCACGCAAGGTGGACAGGGTGGGGTCGATTTCTCGTTTCCGGCGCTGCTCGATTAGGGTTTTGGCGATCTCCCAGACATCATCCGGCGCCGAATAAAACTCTTTCCGCTCGCCGGGAATATGTTGCAGCCGCACCAGCTCCCAGGATTGTAGCTCCTTTAGCCCCATACTGACGTTGGAGCGGGAGAAGCCCAGGGCTGCGGCAATATCGTCGGCGCAAAGGGGCTCCTCACTCAGGACCAGCAGAGCGTACATTTGGCCCACTGTGCGGTTGATGCCCCAGCGGCTACCCATTTCACCAAAATGCAACACGCAGGATTGAATCATGGGGGTTAGATGTTCAGCCATTAGGGGGTACTCCATAAGTTTCAGTAATTACTGAAATTACAGTAATGACAGATAGTCGTCAACCTCGGACGCGGGGTTCGGGTCGGGGCTCTACGTCGAACGTCGATGCCCAATTCTGGTCATGAATTAGAGTGGCCTGATTCCTGCACTGCTATGCTCAGTAGTGTCTGATTTACGAGACTGTGACGAGCGAAACCAATAAGGACGATCACCATGAGTGAGTTGTTGTCTGACACCCAACCCCCTCTTTGGCCCCCGGCACTTTTGGAGGAATGGGGCGTGCTCGGCCGGGAAGCGCCGGCGGACGAGGCGACCCTGGCGCGCCAACTGGACCTTCCGGAACCGGTCATTCAGCACCTGGTGGGGGTTTACGGCCCGCTGACCGAGCGCTTGGCCCGGCGCCTTCCGACCTTCGATCAACCGATGGTGCTTGGCATTAACGGGGCCCAGGGCACCGGTAAATCCACGGCGGCGGAAGTGATTGCCCACATGCTGGAACTTCGCGGGTTCAGTGTTTGTCGTCTTTCCATTGATGATCTGTACCTGACTCGGGCCGAACGGGCCGAGCTGGCGCAATCGGTTCATCCGCTGCTGGCCACCCGAGGAGTACCGGGTACCCACGATGTGAGGCTCGGGCTGCAGCTGTTGTCGGACCTGGCGGAAGCCGGCCCGGCTACCCACCTGAGCATTCCGCGCTTTGACAAGGCCCGGGATGACCGTCGTCCAGAGAGCCAATGGGAGCCCTGGCAGGGGCGCCCGCACCTGGTGGTGTTCGAGGGCTGGTGCGTGGGGGCCCGCCCCCAGCCGGAGGAAGCCTTGACCGAACCCATGAATGAGCTCGAGCGAACCGAAGACCCGGACGGGCGCTGGCGCCGCTATGTGAACGAACAACTGAAAGGTTATGAAGCCCTTTTTTCCCAGTTGGACGACTTGCTGATGCTCAAAGCCCCCTCCTTTGAACAGGTTTACCAGTGGCGTTCCGAACAGGAAGAAGCGTTGGCGCGAACGATGGCCGCCAAGGGCGAGGAGACCGCCGGCTTGATGTCCTCGGCACAGCTGCGTCGCTTTATTGACCACTACGAGCGTTTGACCCGCTGGATATTGACCGAAATGCCTGAGCGGGCCGATTTGGTGTTTTCGTTGAATCGGCAGCACCGGGTCGACCGCATCTGCGCACCATCCGCGTCAACGAGCTCTGGAGAAACCGCCCTATGAGCCGGCCCATTATTGTGTTTACCGATCTGGACGGGACGCTACTGAACCACCATGACTACGATTGGTCGGCGGCCAAACCGGCATTGGCGGCGCTGCGTGAACGTGAGATTCCCCTGGTGCTGGTTTCCAGTAAAACCGACGTGGAGATGCTGGCATTGCGCCGGGAACTAGGGAACACCGACCCGCTGGTGTGCGAGAACGGCAGCCTGATACTGATTCCCGAACCGTTGCTGGCGCCGCTGGGCATTGAGGTGGATCCGCGCTCTATCAGTGATCATTACTACTATGACTACCGAGGCCTGCCGCGCGAGCAGATTTTGGCGGTGCTCAATGGGCTAAAACCGGACTATCGCTTCACCGGCTTCGCCTGGATGACGGACGAGGAAGTGGCTCAGCACACCGGGTTAAGCCCGGAGGCCGCGGCGCTGGCCGGGCAGCGCAAGGCGTCCGAGCCCATTGTCTGGCGCGACACGCCCAAGGCCTTCGAAGCGTTTGAGCGTGACCTGGGAAAACGTAAGTTGCGCATTGTCAAAGGTGGGCGTTTTTATCATGTTATGGGGCGGTGTGATAAAGGCGATGCGGTAGGCCGCTTGCAACAGCGATATCGGCACCACTTCGGCGCAACGCCCTTCAGCATTGCCCTGGGGGATAGCCCGAATGATTTGGACATGCTCAAACAAGTGGATGCCGCGGCCATTATTCCGCACAGCGATGGCTCACACCTGGAGGATCCTGCACTAAGTCAGGCCTACCTTGCACCAAAGGAGGGCGCCGCCGGCTGGAACGAGGCGGTGCTCACACTCATCACCCGCTAGCGATGGGAAGCCACCGACGCTCCTGCGGCAGCGTTAACGGTGGCCTGCTCAGAGACCAAAACGGACAACGAGGACAACGATTATGAGTGACTTTTTTCAGAACGGCCGTATCGCGACCTTGCACAACCTGGGCGACCGTCCCCTGGAAGCCATGGAAGCCGAGCTGAACCAGTGGCGGGAGAAAAAGCCCATGTGTTTGGTGTTGCCCTGCCTGTATTCCGAGCTGCAGGGGCCGGCACTGGAGAATATTATCCAGGAGTTGAGTAAAGTCACCTATCTGGATGAGATTATCATCGGTCTGGACCGGGCGACGGAAGAAGAGTTTAAACACGCCAAGGAGTTTTTCTCCCGCCTGCCCCAACGCCACCATATTCTTTGGAACGATGGGCCGCGCCTCAAGGCGATTGATCATATGCTGGATGAGTACGGGCTGGCGCCCAATGAGCTGGGCAAGGGGCGCAACGTTTGGTACTGCCTGGGCTATGCGTTGGCCTCCGACCGTGCCAAGGCGGTGGCGTTGCACGACTGCGACATCCTCACCTACAAACGGGACATTGTCGCCAAGCTGTTTTACCCGGTGGTTCACCCGACCTTCAAGTATGCTTTTTGTAAGGGCTACTACTATCGAGCGGCGCATGGCAAGTTGAACGGCCGGGTGAGTCGGCTGTTGGTTTCACCGCTGGTGCGCGCGCTGGAAAAAGTGTTTGGCCACGACGACTATTTGGAGTTTATTGACAGTTTTCGCTACCCGCTGGCCGGGGAATTCTCGATGATTATGGATGTGGTCGGCTCCATTCGTATTCCCAGTGACTGGGGGCTGGAGATTGGCGTGCTCTCGGAGGTGAACCGGCGCTACTCGGACGAGCGGGTTTGTCAGGTGGATATTGCCGACGCCTACGATCACAAACACCAGGATCTTTCCCCAGACAACCCGGAGGGGGGGCTGTCCAAGATGAGCACGGACATTTCCAAATCCCTTTTCCGAAAGCTCGCGATAAAAGGGGTGGTCTTCACGCCGGAGGTGTTTCGTACCATTAAGGCCAGCTACTATCGTGTGGCACTGGACTTGGTTGATCGCTACCACAACGATGCGGTCATCAACGGCATGACGCTGGATCGGAATCAGGAGGAAAACGCCGTCGAGCTGTTTACCACCTGTATTATGCGCGCGGGGGACCAGTTTTTGAATGACCCTACCGAGCGACCGTTTATGGCGAATTGGTCGAGGGTGCTAAGCGCGGTCCCGGATGTGTATGAACAGTTGCTGGAAGCCGTGGAGAAAGACAACGGTAAGTAGAAATAATTGTGTCGGGTGGCGCTAGCGCTTACCCAACCTACGCGTTACTCGGTTTATCCAAAGCGAAAACTAGGCGTAGGTTGGGTAAGCGCAGCGCCACCCAACAAATGACGTAAAGGCCCTTCGCTCTCTGACTAGTGCCGCAGGCGTAGAGCGGATAAGCCCAAGGCGCATCCGCCATCCCTCTCTGTCCTAAAGTGCCTTCTCATAATTCGTCAACCAAACACACTGATACGGCGCCAGAGTTAAGGTGCCGTACAGGTCTGCAATGGGCTCACCGCTGATCAAATCCAGCCAGCTCTTTGTGCTGAGCAAATTGAGACTGGTCAGACACACCTCCTGCGGCCGATCACTCATATTATTCAAACAGAAAATGCTTTGCGTCCGACGCAGGCTTTGCCGCCAGAAACCGAACACCTCCTCCTGCAGGTGCAAGGGAAACTGGGTGGCGTTCGGGTGAAAGGCCGGTTGCGAACGGCGCAGCGCAATCAAACGCCTGAGTTCCCGGAAAATTCGGTAGTGGGGCGTTTCCGGGTCTTCCAGGAGCGCTTCCAATTCCCCGAGGTGCCAGTTTTTGCGATTAATCGAACGGTTGTGCTGGGTGGCTTCCAGCTTGTCCAGGTCGTTCGGGGTGGCGAATAAGGTATGGAGGTAGAAGGCGGGAATCCCTTCCAGGGCGAGCATAATAATCTGCGAGCACAACAGCCTCGCCTCCTGCCACCGGTCGGTGCCCTGGTAGGTGCCCTTAAACGCATCAAACAAGCTGATATTGGCCTCGTAGGGCTTGCTGTGGCCCTGTAAATCCGTTCGGCTGGAAATGCGCCCGCCGAACGATTGCAGGGTACTTAGAAAGGTAGTCAGCTCCTCGTCCGACAAATAGCCTTCGGCGGGGCGCAGGCCGATGCCGTCATGGGAGGCGGTAAAGTTCAAGTAGGCACAGCCCATGGGGGAGGGTGGCATACTCATCAACCAGTTTTTAAGGTATTGGCCGGTGCCGCAGAGAAGAGCGTGGATAACCAGGGGCGGGAAGCTGAAGTTGTAGATTAAGTGTGCTTCGTTACTGTTGCCGAAGTAGGTCAGGTTCTCCAAGTTCGGAACATTGGTTTCGCTGATCAAAATGGCGTGGGCATTTTTGTACTCCATCAACAGCCGCACGAGTTTGACCACTTCGTGAGTTTGAGGCAAATGAATGCATGGAGTGCCAATTTCCTTCCACAGAAAGGCCACGGCGTCCAGGCGCAACCATTGAATCCCCTTATCCAGGTATAGGCCGATGATACGCAAGTATTCCAGCAGCACCTTGGGGTTGCGAAAGTCCACGTCGACCTGGTCGTGGCTGAAGGTACACCAGACGTGCTTCAGTCCGTCGTTGGTTTCCACGGCTCTGAGCAGGGGGCTGGTGCGTGGGCGCACGACCATGGAGAGGTCGTAGTGGGGGCTGGCTTCGACGAAGTAGTCCCGCCCGGGGTCTTTACCGTATTGGTAGTTTTTGAACCAACCGCTGTGGCTGGAGACATGGTTGATGACCAGGTCGCCCATGAATTTGAAGTCTTGCGCCAGGGCTTCGATGTCTTCCCACTCTCCCAGCTCGGGGTCCACTTGGGTGTAGTCGATGACGGCGAAGCCGCCGTCGGAGCTGTGGGGGAAGAAGGGGAGTATATGCACGGCGGTGAAAGTGTCCTGGAGCCGCTGGTGCAGGAATTGTTCGAGGGTGTCCAGGGGTTTTTGGTTGGGGGTGCGGATGGAGTTGCCGTAGGTGATGAGCAGACAGTCTTGTTCGGACCAGAGTTGTTCGGGGGGTATAATGGCGCGGTTGAGGCGCGGGCCGATGGCTTCGAGGCACTGTTCGGTGAGGGTTTCGGTGTCGGTTTGTGGGTAAAGGTAGCTGAGTAGAGCGCTGAGTTTGGTTTTCAGCTCGGGCAGTGACAAAAAGTCGGTGGTCATAGTCAGGGCTCTCTTCGGTATGGGTACACTCTGTCTTTTACTACTTTAGCAGCTGCAAGATTTATACCGGTCAGTTGGGGTGCCTTTAGCTGGTTCCGGGCCTCGGAGGTGTATACCTCTCGGGGACCCGCCGTAAATCCATCCATGGAGGCTTCTCATCGGCATCCATGCCGCGGCTTTGGCTTCCTGCGTCGCCCTAGCACCTACATCCCTGTAGGCGTCAGAGAGTCCCCGACAGGTATACACCGTCGAGGTCCTCAGTGCCAAGCTGTTCCCCTGGGTAGGGTAGGTAAGCGCAGCGCCACCTACCATTTGAATGGGAGCCAAACCCTAAGCCCGGCCGTGTTTACGGAACAGTAATTTGGTAGGTGGCGCTGCGCTTACCAACCCTACGTACTAATAACCTACCAGCTACAAGGCGGTGTATTTCGCTCTCACCGCGCGCTCCCCTAGTGGCAGAGGGCGTGACTGGGCGCAGGATGGACCGGTTGTAGACTCTCTGAGGCATGGACGCCGATGAGAAGCCCCCAGGGATGGGTTCACGGCGGGTTTCCAACCGGTCTACCCTACGCCCCTCCCCAAACACTGTTCGAAGCTACAGCACAGTACTCAACAACATCACGACAACCAGCCCAACCACACCCAGGATAGTCTCCAAAACCGTCCAGGAAGCCAGAGTTTGGCGTTCGGTCAGGCCCATAAACTGCTTGACCAGCCAGAAGCCCGAATCGTTCACGTGAGACAGAACCGTCGCGCCGCAGGCGATGGCGATGGTGATGCACGCCACCACCCCGTCCGAATGGCTGCCCGCCTCCACGAGTGGGGCGACCAAGCCCGCGCTGGTCACCATGGCCACGGTGGCGGACCCCTGAGAGACGCGGATGACCGTGGCCACCAGGAAGGCAAACAGCACCACCGGCAGGTTGGAGGCGGTCATGGCATTGACCAAGGCGTCCCCCACCCCAGCGGTGATCAGCACTTTGCCGAAGACACCGCCGGCGCCGGTGAGCAGGATGATCATCCCCACCGGCTCCATCGAGCGGGTGGCCACCCGCTGGATTTCCTCCCGGCTGAAGCCCTGGCGGGTGCCGAGGAAGTAGAAAGAGAGCAAGCACGCCACCAGCAGGGCGGTGAAGGGGTGGCCGATGAAGGCCATCAACTGGGCGATGCCGTGGCCCTCCGGGAGCCAGGTTTTGGTGGCGGTGTTGAGAAGTATCATTACCAGGGGCACCAAGATGATGCTGATGACCAGGGCGAAGCCGGGCAGGGGGCGGTCGCTCTCGGCGTCTTCTTTCGCCTGCGCCGTTTCGGGCATCACGGTGTGAATGCGGTTGCCGACATAGCGGCCGAAGACGATACCGCCCAGGATAGCGGCGGGTATGCCGGCGATCAGGCCCACCAGGATCACCCAGCCGAGGTCGGCGCCCAGGAGGGAGGCGACTGCTACCGGACCCGGCGTGGGAGGAATGAACGAATGGGCAACGGCAATGCCGGCGACCAGCGGCAAGCCGTAGAACAGGAGCGACTTCCCGGTCCGTTTGGCCAGACTGTAGACCAGGGGAATAAACAGAATCAGGGCCACTTCAAAGAATACCGGAATGGCGACGATCAACCCCAGTGTCATCAGTGCCCAGGGGGCCCGCTCCGAGCCGGCTTTTCGGGTCAGGGTGTGGGCGATTTGCCGGGCACCGCCGGAGACCTGGAGGATCTCCCCGATCATGGTGCCCAGGCCGATAACGATGGCGATATAGCCCAGCGTGCCGCCCATGCCCTCCTGAATAACGCTCGCCACCTCCGGCAGCGGAACGCCCGCGGCGATGGCCACGCCCATGCTGACCAGCAGCAAGGCAATGAACGCCTGCAAGCGCAGCGCCATAATGAGAAACAACAGCACCGCGATGCTGACCACGGTAACGGAGAGCAAGTAGGGGGCGGACATTTTTTATTATCTCCTGGCGTTGCGGGGTTGCCGAGACGGGTGTAGGTTTACAGCGTCAGCCCCGTGAGCTAATGGGCCTCCTCAATGGCCCCGACCGCCCGGTAAACTCGCTCCAGCACTTGGCTGACCGGGGGCTGGATGTCGATGGGGACTATGTCCGGTTCATCGGCACTAGGACGCTCCAGGGCGCTGAGCTGGCTTTCGAGCAGGGAGGGGGGCATAAAGTGGCCCTCCCGGCTACTCATGCGTTGGGCAATGGTGTCGGCATCGCCGTCGAGGAAGAGGAAGTGGGTGTCCATATTGCAATGGCGCAGCGGCTCCCGGTGGCGTCGCTTTAACCCGGAAAAGGCGAGCACGCAGTCTTCCCCCCGGGCGGCGCGCTCTTTTAAATGGGCGCACAGGCGCTCGATCCAGGGTACCCGCATTTCGTCGGTCAGTGGGTGGCCGGCCGCCATATGGGCTTTGGCCGAATCGCTATGGAAGTTATCGGCGTCCAGGTACCGGTACCCAAAATGTTCGGCCAAGGCGGCCGCCACCGTGGACTTGCCGGCGCCGGAAACGCCCATCAAAATAAACAGCTTGGACACGGACTGTGCTCCTGTGCGACACGAGGGCTAGGGACATAAGAGTCACCGCCAGGACCGTTGCAACGGTGGCGGTGAGATTTATGCGACCATAGTTTACAGGTTAAAGCTGCAAGCCTACCGTCTTTATTATGTTAGCGCAAACATCAAGGCTGTGATATTCTCCACGGTTTTCGAAAGGAGTATTACGGTGACTACCCGAGCCCGCAAAACATACCATGACAACGTCACGCTTGCCGACGTCGCCAGGGCGGCGGGCGTGAGCGGAATCACCGTTTCCAGGGTCATAAATCATCCTAATAAAGTGTCGCCTTCAACGCGACAGGCCGTCCAGGAGACAATCGATATGCTCGGATATATTCCCAACCAGTCTGCCAGTTCCCTGGCATCCGCCCGTTCGCGGGTCATTGGCGTGGTGATTCCCTCGCTCTCCAACGTGGTGTACACCGATGTGCTACGCGGCATCTACGATGTGGCCGGCACCACCGGCTACAAAGTGGTGATGGTGGATAGCCACTATTCGGCCCTGGAGGAGGAGCGCATGGTGCGCACACTGCTCAGCCAGGCCCCCGAGGCCATGATCCTTACCGGTGGGGAGCAGACCCGCGCCTGTGAACGTCTGTTGCTGAAAGCAAAAGTGCCTATCGTGCAGATGATGGACCTGTTGGAGGAGCCGTTGGATATGAACGTGGGGATCTCCCACTATGAGGCGGGGCGGGCCGTGGCGGAGCGGTTGCTGGAGGCCGGCTACGGCCAGCTTGGGTTTATCGGCGCCCGAATGGACACACGGGTAAAGCAGCGTATGGCGGGCTTTCAGGCGGTGCTGGAGGAGCGCGGGCGCTTCTGGAAAAATTTTGTGATGACCACTGACCAGCCCTCTTCCATCGAGCTTGGGGGAGAGTTGTTCAGAAAGCTGATGGCGCAGTCGGGGGACGTACTCGATGGGGTTTTTTGCTGCAACGACGACCTGGCCCTCGGCGCCCTGTTTGAAAGTCAGCGAATGGGCATTTCCGTGCCCTCGGAGCTGGGGTTGTGCGGATTTAACGATTTTGAGGTCTCCGCCTTTACCAACCCCTCTCTGAGCAGTGTCTCCGTGCCGCGGTACGAGATGGGCGTGATGGCGGCGGAGATGGTGGTGGCGGCGCTGTCGGGCACTGAGCCGGAACAGACGCGGCGCGATTTGGGGTTTGAGGTCACGCTGCGCCAGTCCACGGACCATCTGTAGCCGCCCGACAGGCGCCCTCTTAAGCGCTTTTGCGCAGCTCGACCTTCTCTTCCCGAAGCGTTAGGTATTTAAGCCAGGCCTGTTCGATGGGGTTCTTTGGGGCGGCCTGGCGGGCGATGACCTTTAAGAGGTGGCGGTCGTCGTCGGTGGGGTTGGATACCTCACCGCGGCCCAGGGCCGTAATCAGCGCGCCGTGCTTGCGGATCAGCCGGGCCTGGCTGCTCGAGAGTCGGCCGGCGTGTTCAAAGCCCGCGGGAAAGTGTTTCGGGTCTTGAAACGGCTGCTTGAGGTAATGTTCACGGGGCAACATCGCTTGTCTCCTTTACCGGGTTCAACACAGCCACCGTATACGATGATTCTGGCAGAAATGTGTCAATTCGATGGTATTTTAAAGACAAGGTAGGAAATGGCGTTTCAGCCAGATACAAAAAAACCGGCCACGAAGCCGGTTTTTTTGTGGAGGCCGGAGAACCGACCTCGAAGTGCGGCACGGGCGTCGCTTACGACGCCATGGCCTTGATGCGGCCATTCAGGCGGCTCTTATGACGAGCGGCCTTGTTTTTGTGCAGCAGGCCTTTGTCGGCCATGCGGTCAATCACTGGAACGGCGGCAACGTAAGCGGTTTTGGCCGCTTCCTGGTCGCCGTTATCAATGGCCTTGACCACGTTCTTGATGTAGGTGCGCGTCATGGAGCGCAGGCTGGCGTTGTGCTGGCGAGCCTTTTCGTTCTGGCGAGCGCGCTTCTTGGATTGAGGTGTATTGGCCACCGTGGAGCTCCTGTTACGTAATCAGACTGAAATTCGTTCGTCCGGCAACATTCACACAAGCCGGAATCAAGGACGCGACATTATGCCCATTTGCGCTCATATGTCAACTGTCCTGCTCCCAATGTTGGGTGTCTTTTCGGTAGGGCAGCCCCACATGCAAGGCCGCCTTACCCACGATGTGAGCACTAACCGGCGCGGTGATGAACAGAAATAGCGCGATCAGCAGCTCGTGCAGGCTCAATCCCTCACCACGAGTGCTGAAAAAAAGCATGGAGCCGACAATGATGCTGCCGACCCCCAGCGTGGTGGCCTTGGTAGGGCCGTGCAGGCGCATAAAGAAATCCGGCAGCCGCACCAGCCCCAGAGAGCCAATCAGCGCGAAGCTCGCGCCAATGAGAAGCAGTAGGCAAATGAGCCATTCCAACCAGCTTGTGTCTTCCACGGTTTACTCCTATTCGATGATGTCGCCGCGCAACAGGTACTTTGACAGTGCCACTGTGCCCACAAAGCCCATCACCGCAATGAGCACTGCGGCCTCAAAATACAGCATTGAGGCTTGTGACAGGCCGTAGAGCACCAACAGGGCGATGGAATTAATGTACATGGTGTCCAGCGCTAGAATGCGGTCGGGCAATGACGGGCCGCGCACCAGTCGCCAGAGGTTCAGCACCAGCGCAAGGCTCACCATCAGCATGGCGAGCTGAATTACGGTCTCGAGCATTCGAAAATCTCCTTGAGAGGGGCTTCGTAGCGCCGCTTGATCGTGGCCACCGTTTCGGCGGCATCTTCGGTGTGCAGGGTGTGAACCAGCAAGTACCGGCTGTCCGGACTCAAATCCGCCGATACCGTGCCCGGTGTGAGTGAAATGGTGCTGGCGAGCACTGTGATGGAAAAGTCCTGTTTCAGGTCCAGGGGAACCTTCAGGAAGGCCGGCTTAAGATTCTTCGGGCGACCGAGAATCAGCCGGGCGACCACCCAGTTGGCGATGACAATGTCCCCCAGAACCATAACGGCGAACCTCAGCGTTATCCCGGGCCGCCGGCTAAGGCTCATTTCCTGGGGCCAGAAAGACTGGGTGACAAAGGGGATAAACCAGGCCAGCAAGGCCCCCAAAACCAAGTGGCCGCCGCTGACTTTATTGGCCAGCAGCAACCAGAGCCCCCACATAAAGAGGCTCAGGACCGGGTGAGGCAACAGCTGGCGGCGACGTCTGGGCGTTGTGGTGGTGTTCATGGTTTACCCTCCTACCGTCGTGTGCCGCAAGACGCTTTGAATGTAGCGCTCTGGGTTAAGCAGCTGCTCGGCCAGGGCGTCGGTGTAGGCGATCATGGGCTCGCCCCAGAGGGCCAGCGCCAGGGTGGTCGCCAGAAGGCCGATGGTGGCCGCCAAGGGCCAGGCCTGAGCTTTGCCGGTAGTGGCCACACCGGAGGTCCGCCAGAAAAAGGTGCTGCCACTGCGGCTCAAGGCGGTGATGGCGGCGAGGCCGCTGAGAAGAACCAGACTCCAGAGCCAGATGGCTTCGTAACCGGTCCCCGCCGCCTTTAGCAACAATAACTTGCCGATAAAGCCGCTCAGAGGGGGCATGCCGGCTACGCTCAGCCCCCCCGCAAAAAACAGCAGCCCAAGCGTGGTGGCCTGCGGCAGGGCCGGTCCGCTCTTGATCTCATCGCTGCCATCTTCGCGCTGGTGGCGGATCAGGTCCACGATCAAATACAAGGCTCCGCACACCCAGGTGGAGTGGGCAAGGTAATAGAAAGTGGCGCTCAGGGAGGCTTGGGTATCGATGGCCAGCCCGGCCAGCAAAGTGCCCACGGAAATAATCACCAGATAAGACACCTGCATGCGCAACGTGCGGCTGGCCAATACGCCGATAAAGCCCAGAGTCAGCGTAGTCAGCGCCAGCGGCCAAAGCCAGGGCTGGACCAGGTTGGCCAGGTGCCCGGCTTGGTCCCCAAAGATCAAGGTATACATGCGGGCAATGGCGTATACACCGATTTTGGTCATGATCGCGAACATGGCAGCCACGGGCGCACTGGCGGCGCTGTAGGCGCGGGGAAGCCAAAAATACAGCGGCACCACGGCCGCCTTGAGGCCGAACACCACAAGAAATAGCAAAGCGGCCGTGCCCACAATGGGGGCGCGATCCTCAGGCAATTGCGCTACCTTGGCGGCCATATCCGCCATGTTCAGAGTGCCGGTGATGCCGTAAAGCGTCGCCACGGCAATCAGAAACAGGCTCGAGCCGGCCAGGTTCAGCACCACGTAATGGAGGGCGGCTTTGGCCCGGTCCGGCCCGTCGCCCTGGATCAACAGCGCGTAAGAGGCGAGCAGCAGCACCTCGAAGCAGACAAACAGGTTGAACAGGTCCCCGGTCAGAAAGGCCCCGTTAATGCCCAATAGCAGCAAATGCATTAGGCCGTTGAGGTTATAGGCGGGGTGGTCCATGGTGCCGGCGGCGTACCAAATACTAAAAAACGCCAGCACACTGGTGACCAAGACCATAAGCGCGCTCAGGCGGTCAAGCACCAGCACAATGCCGAACGGTGGGGCCCAGTCCCCCATGGCGTACACTTGAATCACACCGCTGCTGGCGGTGTAGAACAACAGCGCAGCCACCAGTACGAGCAGTCCGGCACCGACCAGACTGATGGCGCGGTTGAGGCCGAAGTTTTTCCGGCCGGCCAGCAGCAACAACAAGAGCCCGGTCACCAGCGGTAGCAGCACCGGTAAAGCAATCAGATGCATCATACGCGGCTATCCTCCCGCTCATTCACGGGGGCGCCGTCGACGTGGTCGTTGCCCAGCTCCGCTCGGGCACGCAGGGCCAGAACCAGGACGAAGGCGGTCATGGCGAAGCTGATAACAATGGCCGTTAGCACCAACGCTTGTGGCAGCGGGTCGGCGTAGCTCTCGCCGGAACCGATGATCGGCGGAGCTCCGGCCGTGAGCCGGCCCATCACGAAAATGAACAAATTGACGGCATAGGTGAACAACGTCAGCCCCACAATCACGGGGAAGGTGCGGCCGCGAAGCATGAGATAAATCCCACAGGCGGTCATTACCGCGAGCATGATGGAAATCAACAGTTCCATTAGATTTTCTCCCCTTTTTCATTGGTCGCGGGCGGTTCGTGGGTACTCTGGGCCAGGCGGCCCAGGTGCGCGAGAATCAGCATGGTGGCACCGACCACCGTGATGTAGACCCCAACATCAAAAGCCATGGCGGAGGCCACTTCGAACTTGCCCACTACCGGCCAGTGCAGGTAGGTGAAGGTCGAGGTCAGGAAGGGGTAGCCGAACAGCCAGCTGGCCAGCCCGGTTAAGGTGGCGATCATTACCCCCGAGGCGGCGACTTTGCGGTAGTTCCAGCGCAGGCGTTGCTGCATCCAATCGGTGCCGGTGGAGATGTATTGCAGAATTAAGGCTACGCTGGTGACCAGACCGGCAATAAAACCACCGCCGGGCATATTGTGGCCACGCAGGAAGATGTACAGCGAGACCATGATGGCCAGCGGCAGCAGTACGCGCGTCATCACCGACAGAATTGGCGGGTGAGGTTCGCGGGCCCAGCGCCGGCCGTCGCTATCGACATAGGGCAGCGGCAGCTTCAAACCGTGGAGCATGGCATAGATGCCCACGGCGGCCAGGGCCAGCACAGTGATCTCCCCCAGGGTATCGAAACCGCGGAAGTCCACCAGAATCACGTTTACGACGTTGGAGCCACCGCCACCGCTGACGCTGTTTTCCAGAAAATAGTCAGAGATGGAGCTAAACGGCCGCGTCAAAACCGTCCAGCACAGCAGTCCCACGCCCGTGCCGGCGGCCCCCGAGAGCACTACATCCCGAGCGACCCGCTTGCGGCCGGATTCGTTGGGGGTAAGCTGGGGCAAGAAGTACAGCGCCAGCATCAACAGCACAATGGTCACCACTTCCACGGAAATCTGCGTCAGCGCCAGGTCCGGTGCGGAGAACCGGATAAAGGTGAGAGAGACCACCAGTCCCACCACGCTCAGAAGCAATAGGGCGGCAAACCGATTGTGGTGAATCAGCACGGTTCCGAACGAGCCGACTATCAGCAGCCCGGCGGCAATCAGGCTAACCGGGTCAACCGGGGTCAGGGCCTGCGAGCCGGTCCACTCCTGCAGGGGCCATATACCGATGGCGCCGGCCACCAGCGCCGACCCCACGAACAGGGCCATATAGCGCTGCAGGGAGCCATTTTCCAGCCGGTCGGTGACCCATTGGGCGAGGCGAACGCTGCGCTGAACCCGCGCTTCAAACACCAGCTTCTCGTCGCTGCGGTACTTTCTCTCGTAGAAGGCGAACAAGCCCTTGCGCTGGCTGTAGAGCAGCAGGCCGCCGGCCAGGGCGATGCCGCTCATCAGCAGGGGCAGGTTGAACCCGTGCCAGAGGGCGAGATGGTACTCCGGCATTTCACGGCCCAGCACGGCGCTTGCGGCGGCGTGCATAAACGGTTCCACCGTGTAATTGGGAAAAATGCCCACCACCAGGCACAGCACCACCAGCATTTCCACTGGCACCTTCATAAAGCGCGGTGGCTCGTGAGGCGGGTACTTGGGTAGGTCCACCGGTTCGCCGTTAAAAAACACATCGTGAATAAACCGCCAGGAATAGGCGACCGAGAACAGGGCCCCGAGGGTGGCCAGTACCGGCATAATCCAGGAAAGGGACCCTAGATACTCCAGCTGTAGGCTCTCGGCGAAAAACATCTCTTTGCTGAGAAAGCCATTGAGCAGCGGTACCCCCGCCATGGCGGCTGAGGCCACCATGGCCAGCAGCGCCGTGTGGGGCATGTATTTCCACAGGCCGTGGAGTTTGAGCATATCCCGGGTGCCGGTCTCGTGATCGATAATTCCGGCGGCCATAAAGAGCGAGGCCTTGAAGGTCGCATGGTTGATGATATGGAACACCGCCGCGGCCGCGGCCAACTGGGTATTAAAGCCGAATAGCAGTGTAATAAGCCCCAGGTGGCTAATGGTGGAGTAGGCCAGCAGCCCCTTGAGGTCGTGCTTGAACAGCGCGGTGTAGGCGCCATAAACCATGGTGGCCAACCCGGTAAAGCTGACCAGGAAAAACCACAACTCGGTGCCCGCCAGCGCCGGGTACAGCCGCGCCAGAAGAAAGACCCCGGCTTTCACCATGGTGGCCGAGTGAAGGTAGGCCGAGACCGGCGTGGGCGCGGACATGGCGTGGGGCAACCAGAAGTGGAAAGGGAACTGGGCCGACTTGGTAAACGCCCCCAGCAGCACCAGAATCAGAGTGATGGGGTAAAGGCTGTGGGCCCGGATTTGATCCCCGGCGGCGAGAATATCGCCTAGATTGAAACTGCCCACAATATGCCCAAGCAACAGGGCCCCAGCGAGCAGACAGAGGCCCCCCGCACCGGTCACGGCCAGCGCCATGCGGGCGCCCTTGCGCGCGTCACTCTGGTGGGACCAGTAGCCAATCAGCAGGAAGGAGCTCAAGCTGGTCAGCTCCCAGAACACCAGCATCAGCAGAATATTGTCCGATAGAACGATGCCGAGCATCGCCAGCATAAAAATCTGAAGCAGGGCGTAGAGTCTGCCCAGGGAATCCTTGCTGGAGAGGTAATAGCGGGCGTACAGCAGCACCAACAGGCCGATGCCGGTAATCAGCAGCGCGAACATCAGCCCGAGCCCGTCCAGCCGAAGGCTCAGGTCCAGCCCCAGGCTCGGTAGCCATTCCCGGTGGTAGCGCAGTGTTTCTCCCGCCATCACACCCGGGACGAGGCTGATAAGCAGCCCCAGCGAGATCAGCGGCGCGATAGAGGCGGACCAGGCGCAGATATTGCGGCCGTACCGCTCGGTGGCCAGCGGCACCAGCGACCCAAATAGCGGCAGTAAAACAATCAGTAACAAAGTCATAAGGTCTCTCACACCTTAGGGGAGTCGTCCATCTCACCCGGCTTGACGACAGACCGGGGGTGAGCTCAATTTTTGAACAGTGTAGACGGTTATTGAAGGGGCGCGGGGGGATCGGTAAAGAAGGGGCGACGTTTGACGTTCATGGGAGGACGGTCGGCCGGCCGGCCAACGAGGTTGCGTCCCGCCATCGACGACAGTCGGCGAACGCGCATAAGGCTCGCGTTACCCGGGTTGGCTGTCTGTGGTTGATCGTGGTGCGGCATCACGGCTATCCCGTATCCAGGTCGTTATCGACGTCGTACCGTTTGCCGGCGCGTGACCGGCAAACGCAGTTATACACTGAATCCGACCCACTCTGCCAGTATTGCGACTCCCCCTTAACCTATGTTAACCATCGTAGAGTTGGCCAACTACGTAGGGCAGCGTAAGCGCGAAGCGCGCCACCTGCCAACATAGCTAAATCGAGTAAAACAGAAGAGGGCTGGAGCGGAGGGGGCGAGTGCAGTTATGCCTAAAGGACATGGTTCATGGTTCCCGATAACCCATTGAATTTACAGGTCTTTTCACTTTGATGACTCCAGTTCACTAAAAAACGCCCTCATCGCGGGACACTCCCAATCCCCACTCCCCTCGACCTCCTCCTCCAAACGTTTGTAAACGTCGTACCGCTGGTTCGGGTCCATATCCATGATGTAGACATAGTTCTGCTGGTAAAACTCGGGAAAAGCGGTTTCTATCTGGTTAATAATTAACCCCCACTTCTCCGTAGTAGAAACGTCTTTTTGAAGCGCGTCTTCATAGACTTTACAGAGGCCATCAAATTGGCTCGTTGACTCCGATGAGGTGCAAGCCGAGGAGAACAGGGCAGCGATAACAACCAGCAGATAGCGAGAATACATAATGCGGTATCCCAAGAAGAGAAAAGGTTTTTTAAAATGCCTTAATGGACTGAGGCAACCATAACAAGTCCACTGCAGCCTACCAGAGAAGAATTAATCGGCTTTGACCTCCATCCGTTCCTCATGAATAAGCCACCCCTTACCGTGGGCCTGTTCCCTATAGGGGTCGACAATGAAAAACGACGATACATAGATAACTTTGGAAGCGCCGCCCTCCGATACTTTCCCGATCTCCTCAACGTTCCAAATTTCATCTCCGGGTCTAGCCAATATTCTATGGCTTCTTTGATTGAGGCTGACGGCAGTGGTTGCTGCAGAGAACACCAGGCCGGCGCCAAACGACGCTATGCCCGCGCCTACTCCCAAAGTTGCGGTTAAGATCGGGTAGCTGTCTCCGCCTGAGAGCGCGTGATTTAAGGCCATAAGGTTGGAGTCCTCTCCGACCTGCGGGAAGACATGGGATTTTCTTGCAGACTGCTGACCTGAAGGGTGGGAAATATCATTCTTGGGAAGAAGATTAAACTGACCGTTCGCCACAAGCTCTCGGCGAACCAAACTCATCGGCTCTCTGTTGAGTTTGATAATGTGGTGGACATTCTTAGGTAGATGCTTTCCAGAACTTGGTTGTAGTTCCTTCAGATAAGTTAGTGGAGAAGCTTTGGCATTCATATGACACTCCTGTCTGAGGGGGGTGGTGCATCCAGTAAATCATGAACTTTATACCAAAACGAGAATGTTTTTTGGGATTCAAATCACATTTTGGTTATGACGCGCAGGGCAGCCTCGGCCCGACGCATCTTGCGGCGAAGTGCGCTACCTTACCATCCATTACTTCACCGCCTACTCATTTCCAAGTACTGCTGGTGCAACCGCTCCACCTGTTCCAGCATCGCGGACAGGTCGCCACTGTTATCCAACACTTCATCCGCCCGGTCGAGCCGCTCCTGCCGATTCATCTGGCTGGCTATAATTCGCCGAATCTGCTCCGTGTCCCCCCCATCCCTTTGGCTGGCGCGCTCAAGCTGCACGGCTTCTGGTACATCCACCACCAAAACGCGGTCCACCAGGCGGTTTTGCCCGGTTTCAAAGAGCAGCGGCGATACGAGCAAGGCGTAAGGGCTGGTCGCCGCCGCGAGCCGCTCTTCCAGTTCCTGATTGATCAGCGGGTGAAGCAAGTTCTCAAGCCATTGCTTGGCATCAGCATCGGAGAAAATAAGCTGGCGCAAGGCGGGGCGGTTAAGGGAACCGTCGGGGGAGATTGCCTCGGGGCCGAAGTGCGCTGCTATCGCTTTCAGTGCGGGCTTGCCGGGCTTCACCACCACCCGGGCCATGACATCGGCATCCTCCGCGACGATGCCGAGCTCCTCAAAGGCCCGCATGACGGCGGACTTGCCGCTGCCGATGCCGCCCGTCACCCCAACAATCAGGTTTGCCATAACGACTACAGGGCGAAGAATTGCAGATATTGCCGGACCATCTGGTCGCCCCAGATAAAGGCCAGCCAGCCGGCGATCGCGAGATAGGGCCCAAAGGGCATGGGGATGTTTTTGTCCCGCCCGAGAATCAGCATCATGCCGATTCCAATGGCGGCGCCGACAAAGGAAGAGAGCAACACCACCACCGGCAGCATCTGCCAGCCCAACCAAGCGCCGAGCGCGCCCAGCAGTTTGAAGTCGCCATAGCCCATGCCCTCCTTACCGGTCAGCAGCTTGAAGCTCCAGTAAATCAACCAGAGCGACAGGTAACCGGCAATGGCGCCCCACAGAGCATCCTCTAGCGTTACAAAACCGCCCAGGTGGTTCACAATCAAACCGAGCCACAACAGGGGCAGGGTAATCGCATCCGGCAGGAGCTGAGTGTCGAAGTCGATCACGGTTAAGGCAATGAGCGACCACGTCAGCACCAGCGCCGCCCCGCCTTCCCACGTGACGCCGAACCGATGAATGATAAACAGGCTGAGCAGCCCCGTCACCAACTCGATAGTTGGGTAGCGAGCGGAAATTTTGCCCTTGCAGGCTGTGCACTTACCCCGCTGAACCAAGTAACTGAGCACCGGAATATTTTCCCAGGGCGTGATGCCATGGCCGCAGTGGGGGCAAGTGGAATTGGGGGTGACCAGATTAAACCGCTTGGGCTCGGGCGGCTCCTGCTCCAGCAACTCACAGCATTGCTCGCGCCAGCCAGCCTGAAGCATCTTGGGTAGCCGGTAGATCACCACATTCAGAAAACTGCCGACCAGTAGCCCTAAAACTGTGGCGCTGATAAGCGCCACGGAGGGATATAAAGCAAAGACTTCGGTGAATGAATACACTATACAACGTTGCCCATTTGGAAAATTGGAAGGTACATGGCGATCAGCAGCCCGCCGACCAGAACGCCGAGGACGGACATGATGATAGGCTCTAACAGAGAGGTCAGGCTGTCGACCATGTTGTCTACTTCATTTTCGTAATAAATCGCTACTTTTTCCAACATCTCGTCTAGCGCACCGGATTCCTCACCAATAGCGGCCATCTGAATGAGAAGCGAGGGGAACAGCTTTTGGGCTCGAATAGCGGTGTTGAGCTGAAGACCGGTAGATACGTCTTCGCGGATTCTATAAATGGCGTCACTGTAAATCCGATTGCCTGCAGCTCCGGCAACGGATGTAAGGGCATCAATTAGCGGCACACCAGCGGCGAAAGTGGTGGAAAGTGTTCTAGCAAAACGGGCCATCACCGACAGGTAAAGAATTTGGCCGACGATCGGTATTTTCAGGACGTATTTATCCACCGCATAAGCGAAGCCCTTTGACCGTCTTTTAGCCTCCTTGAATATGAACGCTGCTCCAATAATGCCTAGCAAGGCGTAGTACCAATAGGCAATCATCAGGTCTGACATCCCCATAACGAAGAGGGTGAAGGCAGGCAGTTCAGCCCCGAAGCTGGTGAATGTCTCGGCAAACGCGGGTACGACTTTGATTAACAGCACCGCAGTGACGATTATTGCAACCACAACTACCGCGATAGGGTACGTCATGGCTTTTTTGATCTTCGCTTTTAGCGCTTCCGTTTTTTCTTTGTAGGTCGCAATCCGATCCAGCATGGTCTCAAGCGCACCAGATTGTTCGCCAGCCTCCACCAGATTGCAGAAAAGGTCATCAAAATATTTGGGGTGCTTGCTGAGGGCCGCTGCAAAACCGCCACCAGCCGCCACATCTTCACGAATCTCCAACACCAACTTGCGCACGTTGGGATTGTCGAGCCCTTCGGCAACGATTTCAAATGACTGCACCAGCGGAACCCCCGCTTTCATCATTGTGGCCATTT
The DNA here is from genome assembly GCF_039822625.1 of Marinimicrobium locisalis. Taxonomy (NCBI): domain Bacteria; kingdom Pseudomonadati; phylum Pseudomonadota; class Gammaproteobacteria; order Cellvibrionales; family Cellvibrionaceae; genus Marinimicrobium; species Marinimicrobium locisalis. The sequence continues at coordinate 78,115 of NZ_JBDLLG010000009.1, read as the reverse complement.
GGCGAGAGAAAACGGCGATGTCAGAGGGTTTAATTTTCTTCCCACCCCCACCGAACAGAGGTTTGGGCTTTTTCCGAACGTTGTTCGCGCGAATACCTTGCTTTAGCAGTTGAGCTTTGACTATCGCTTGGCTGTTTCCATCGATCTCTCCTTGAATCTTGTTGCCTTTTCGGTCTAGACCTTTATAAACATAGGTTGTAGAAGTCGGTACCTTAGGTCCAGCGGGCTTCTTGCGAGCAGCCGTGGGCGACGTTTTTCTGGCTTGGGCGGTAGTGGCCATAAGCGTTAATCCTTGGTGACTCGGTTGGCTTCTTCAAGGCTGGTCAGCCCTTGCGCGACTTTGCGCAGGGCGGAAACGCGCAGGTTATTAAAGCCCGCTTCGCGGGCGGCTTTGGCAATTTGTATGGAGTTGCCACCCTCCATTATAAGGCTGGAGATGGTCGGAGTGATGCGAACTACTTCATAGACACCCACACGGCCCTTATAACCGTTGGTACATTGGGCACAACCGACGGGGTGGTACAGATCCAGCTCGTTACGAGGAATACCGGTCTCATCAAAGCCTTCCTCGGTCAAAACGGCATCGGGAATGTCCGTTGCCGGCTTTTTACAGTTCTTGCACAGGCGCCGCGCCAGGCGCTGGGCGATAATCAAGCTCACGCTGGTGGCCACGTTAAAGGCCGGTACGCCCATATTGAGCAGGCGTGTCAGCGTTTCCGGGGCACTGTTGGTGTGAAGGGTCGATAGCACCAAGTGACCGGTCTGGGCCGCCTTAATGGAGATTTCCGCTGTCTCCAAGTCCCGAATCTCCCCTACCATAACAATGTCCGGGTCCTGACGGAGGAAAGACCTTAGAGACTCAGCAAAAGTCAGGCCAACTCGGGTGTTGACCTGAACCTGGTTGATCCCTTCCAGGTTGATCTCCACCGGGTCTTCCGCCGTGGAAATGTTGCGCTCGCTGGTATTCAGGATATTGAGGCCGGTATACAGAGAGACGGTTTTACCGGAGCCCGTCGGGCCGGTGACCAGAATCATGCCCTGGGGCTGAGCCAGCGCATCCATAAATAGCTTTTTCTGGTAATCCTCATACCCCAACGCGTCGATGCCCATTTTCGCCGAGCTGGGGTCGAGAATACGCAGGACCACCTTCTCGCCGAATAGCGTCGGCAGGGTGTTGACCCGGAAATCGATGGCCCGGGTTTTGGAGATTTTCATTTTAATGCGGCCGTCCTGGGGTACCCGCCGCTCCGAAATGTCCATTTGAGACATCACTTTCAGGCGGGCGGCCAGGCGGGTTCCCAGGGTAATCGGGGGCTTGGCGACTTCTTGCAGAATACCGTCGGTCCGGAACCGGACCCGATATACCTTTTCATAGGGCTCAAAGTGAATATCCGAGGCCCCGCCTTTAATAGCGTCCAGCAAAATTTTGTTAATAAAGCGGACAACGGGGGCTTCGTCCTCTTCTTTGCCCGGTTCGTCCTTTGCCGCTTCGGTGTCGCCGCCTTCGGTCTCCAGGCCGTCAAGCGCCTCGTCATCAAGCCCCCCCAGCGCATCTCCGATGGACTCCTCCTGAGCATTGACGTAGCGGTCGATGGCGATGGTGAGCTTGTCGGCTTCAACCAAAATGGGGTCGGTATTCAGGCCGGTATTGAACTTTATTTCATCCAGCGCGTGCAGGTTGGTCGGGTCCGCCACGGCCAGAAACAGGCGGTTGCCGCGCTTCACCAGCGGCAAAGTGTGGTGTTTCTGTATCAGCTTCTGGTCGACCAGCTTGGCCGGAATGGAGATCGGATTCAGGCTGTCCAGGTCGAACACCGGTGTTCCAAACTCGTCGGCCGCCACCCGCGCAACGGTGGCGGCATCGATAATTTGCTGGGAGACCACATGCTGTACAAAGGGCACCCGGTCCCGGGTGGCTTGGGTCTGAGCCTGGGTGGCCAGTTCCGGGTCCAGCAGGCCATCCTGTACCAGGCGGCGGGCTAAACCACTGAGAGTGGAGGCGGATGTATTCATAAGTACTTGATTTCCAGACGCTTTTATTCTCTAGCATGGCTATGGCTGCCGAGTCGGTTCTACTGGAAGCTGGCGCCAAAGTCAAAACAGAGTCTTAACTGTATACGATAAGTGTATGGGATATCTACAATTCTAGCGAAGCCTGGGCTAGTGTGGTGATTTGAAAGGAACCTGAGTCGAACTCTCGTTGTGTGAGTTGTGTCTCATCGGGAGGTTTCTAGACATCTTTTTTGGTTCATACAGGTCGCACAAACGCTGGAGTGACATTTTGTTGCGCGCCCGCGGTGACAAAAAGTGTCAGTTGGTGACAAAGAGGGTCAGAGGTGGCTGCATATTTCTGATGTTCAACCCTTAGGCCCCCGCGTCTCGTGGTACTCAGCCCAGTCTTTCCGATGTGATGTGGGAATCCCCTAAGTTGGCATGGCTATTGCTGAATTTACTCTGTCTGTAATTATCCAAAAGCGGAGACAACATATGAAACAGATGCAAAAAGGTTTTACATTGATCGAACTGATGATTGTTATTGCGATCATTGGTATTTTGGCGGCTGTTGCTATCCCGCAGTATCAGCAATACACGGCCCGGGCTGCAGCGACCGACGCACCGAGTGCGATCCGTCCGATCCAGCTTGCCGTAGCGGAGTATGCACAGATCAACAGAGCCATGCCTGCGGCCTACGCTGATCTGCCAACCCTTGAGGATGGTTCTGAAGCAAATACTTGCTCGGGAATTACTAAAACTAACGCAATTACGGGTTTTGGCAATCCTCTTACTCTGACAACCACTTTCTATGATGATGGTGAAGCCATTGATGGAGACTGTGGTACTGGCAATGCCAGTGTTCCGGCGCCGCTGGCGGCCGAGACAGTGGTCTTTGAAGGCACCATGAATGCTCAAGGCGTTGTGACTTGGGATATTGTTGGCGGTACAGTTGAAGAAGCCTTCCGTCCCAGCATGCGCTAAGTTGATTCTGGTAGCGTGATGGAGCAAGCCTAAGAGGTTTGCTAATAGAAGAAGCCAGGCCCCAAGAGGCCTGGCTTTTTTATGCCCGGCGATGCCGACAGCCCTAGTTGCCTGGAAGAAGATCCCCTCTCCCCCCAGCTGAGCGGAGGACAGTCTTACCTTACTCATCCGCAACTTGGCGATACGCCATGCATAGCATTCATCGCCGTGGTAGCTAGGAGGTGTTCATGGCTTCTGCAGGTCTTGCTAATAGCCTGTTGCCTCCCCCTGAAAACCGTCTGCGCGTGACTCACCAGGGAGCTGGATGTGACTTACAATTGTTGCCCGTCGTTATCGTCGAAAAACTTTACGACATTTTTGGCCTGAAACCAGAGTGACTCTTATCCCATTGATATTGAAGGCTATTTTTTGTGGCGCGTAGGTTGCTAGCCACGGGGTGTTGTTGAGCATGGTCTGCCCAATGCTCTAAATCCATGCCTTAATTAAAGGAAGAACCTTATGAAAAAGTTACTCGGAAGTGCTTTGCTTAGCGTCGGGCTGCTGGCGGGTACAGCGCAAGCAGGGTTGATTACGGATACTGTGGAGCAAGAAAAGTTTATCGACTGGGGGGACGAGTACTCCTACAGCCATAATTTGAATGATGAAGGGTTTGTCTTGGGCAGCGCCTTGAGTGGAACCCTTGAGATTCAGGTGGCCGATGACAAGAAAGGCCTGGACGAATGGTTCTTTGGCGAGTCGATTCTGTTTATTGTCGAGGAGTTTGACTTCGACACGGGTGGCATGTCCTTATTTGGTAGCGCCTTTTCCAGTGCGCTCGAGGTCGAGGTCTTGGCATCCATTAACGCCGATGGCTATCTGGGTGTGACCGTCAAGTCGATTACCGGGGACTTCTGGCTGGGCGATTCCATTCTCAGCGTCAATACCGTCAGCGTGCTGAGCCCCAGCATTTTGGGGTTGATGGTGATCGGTCTGGCCGGGCTGGGTTTGTCCCGTCGCCGGAATCGGGCTGAGCTGGCCTAGTAGCCGCAAAAAACGCAAAAAGGGGCATTACCCTTTTGCCGTAGGTTACATCGGATCTAGCGAGGCTCGTAACTGAGCCATGGCGGCCGTGCCCTCCGGGGTATCGACCGTTGTCATTTTGGTCGCTGTCTGCATCAGTGCCCTGACCTCATCAACACGAGTATTCTGGCTCATCACGCCGTGTATCCACCAAAATCTCCTCATTCCAGGTTTCCTGAACGTTACTGACGTTGGTCAGGTGCGTCAAACCCCCTGCTTCAAGGGGGGCTCCATATTTTCTGGCTGCTTAACTGGTGGGATACATTTTCACGGCAATAGTGCTAAAGTTGGAAACTTCTCCCGAAGCGGAAGATGTTTTCTTTTATTCAGGGGGGAACCCCACCGCCTCCGCTTGCAGTGGCCAGCGGCCTTGATTCAAGAGGTCGCGGGGGAATTGCCTGTTGAATTAAGGCATATGCCGTAGCGGCTCAATCATCGGGCCTATACAGGTTGGAAGTTGAGGAATCACTCTTATGTTAGAAATAGTGGCTTGGATATTTGGTGGTGGCTTTCTGCTGGGGGCGATATGCCTTCTCTTTAGTGTTGTCAGGCCGTTTCTCTCCTGGTTAAAAAGTCCAATACGAATGCGTATCGCTTCTCCTTCATCAGGCCCTCGATAACGGCAAAGTCGACGTTGAGGTAGTCGTGAACGATCCGGTTTCTGAGGCCAATAACGGCAGCCCATTCAGAGCTTTGATCTTTTGGTAGCAAGCCGTTATCCATCGCTGCGCTTATGACATCATAGGCAGAGACGGGGACGTTTTTCTGGTTCGCTTTTAAGAGATGTCTCGCCTTGCCGATGGCATTCTCGATAATCACCTGCAGGCTGTGAAGTACGCCCTGCTGTTCCAGTTCGGACAGCGAGCCGTTTTCCAGGCGCGTTGCCGCGCTTTCCAACAGGCGCCGGTGTTTTTCGGCTTGGGTTGCCGTTTCCTGTAAGTAGAGCTCAAGCCGCATAAATATCGTCCCAGTAATATTCCTCCAATTCTCGCCAGGTACGGCTCAGGAAGTGGAACCAGGGGAGGTCGTCGTCCCCTTTTAGAGGTAGCCCCTCTTCGGCAATAGCGGCTCTTATGGCTAACCGGGCTGAGGGGATGTCCACCAGGTCAATTTGGTCAGGTGAGGTGCCAAGCCAGTTGGCAAGCTGCTGTCGCAGCGCTTCGGTCTTCTTCAACTGCTCCCACGGGTCTGAAATTTCCCGAGACCACTGAATGGCAAAGTCCCAATCACTGTCGGCGCGCGCCTGCCCGCGAGCGTGGCTGCCAATCAGGACACCGATTTCCAAGGCTGAAGCATCGGCGTCCAGCCGCTGCTTCAACATGTTCAGAGTGTTCGACCTATTCGGCATAAGTGAGTACCCGGCGTTGCGTGGCGGTCTCCTGAGTGTTAAGTCTAATCCTGAGCTGTGGTAGGTACAAGTCAGTCAAGTATGGCAGCACCTCCTTGCTTTGATCGAGGGGCCGTTAACGGGCGCCGGCTGCGCGCTCGCGAACCACCTTGCAAGGATTCCCCGCCGCAAACACATCAGCAGGCACATCTTTCGTAACCACACTCCCCGCCCCAATCACACTCCTATCCCCAATCGTCACGCCGGGGCAGATAATCGCCCCGCCACCAATCCACACATCCTCACCAATGGTGATGGGAAAACCCAGCTCCAGGCCACTGGCGCGCTCTTGGGCGTCCATGGGGTGGGTGGCGGTGTAGACCTGCGCCGCCGGTCCGAACAGGGTTCGGGCGCCGATGCGTACTTCGGCTACGTCCAGAATAACGCAGTTGAAGTTGAAGAAAACGTTTTCATCCAGGGTAATGTTGCTGCCGTAGTCGCAGTAAAAGGGCGGTTGCATCCAGACGCTGTCGCCGCCTTGGGGAATCAGCTCCTTTAGGAGCTGGCGGCGTTTTTTTGTTTCGTTGTCGCGGCTGGCGTTGAGCGCCTCGAACAGCAGACGGGCCTGGCGGCGCTCCCGGACGAGCTGTCGATCCCGGGGGTCGTATAGCTCGCTGCGGAGCATTTTTTCTTTTTCGCTCGGGGCGTCCGTCACCGGCTTATTGGCCTTTGGCGATAAAGAAGGGGTTGAGTACCGAGTCTTCCTGGTTGTAGCGCAGGGGCTTGTCGGTCTCGGCCACGTTAAGTTGGCCCTTGGCGCCGAGCAGTACGGCGTGGGCGGCGCCGGTGTCCCACTCGCAGGTGGGGCCCAGACGTGGGTAGAGGTCGGCTTCGCCTTCGGCGATCAGGCAGATCTTTAGGGAGCTGCCGACGCTTTTGATTTCGGGGTTGTCGAACTTGGCCACGAACGCTTTGAAAGCTTCGCTCTGATGGGAGCGGCTGCCCACCAGGCGCCAGCCGGTTTTGCCCTCGGGGGCGGGGCTGGCGGTGATGGCGGTCTCCTCGGCGTTGCTGATCTTCCAGGCGCCGCCGGTGGCGGTGCCACCATGGTAGGTGCTGCCTAGAGCGGGGGCGTGAACCACGCCCCAGACGGGTTCGCCCTGGTCGATCAGCGCGATATTGACGGTGAACTCGCCGTTCTTTTTCACAAACTCCTTGGTGCCGTCGAGGGGGTCCACCAGCCAGTACCGGTCCCATTTCTGGCGCTCTTCCCAGGGGGCGTTTTCGCTTTCTTCCGAGAGAATGGGCAGCTCCGGCGTGAGCCGCTCTAGCGCTTCCACGATCACCCGGTGGGCGGCCAGGTCGGCTTCGGTCAGGGGGCTGTCGTCGGTCTTTTGATAGACTTCAAAATCCCGGGCGTATACGGCCATGATGGCGTCGCCGGCGTCTTGGGCGGCTTTGATAATGTCTTGGTAGGGGATGGCTGTCATAGCGTTGTCGAGTGCTCCATCGGTGATGTGGTTCATCGCAGAGAATAAGACCGCCGTCACGCCGGTCCGTCGATGGGGGGAGTATACCGGAAACCGTCACGGAGTCCGACCGGCCCGAAACATGCCTAGGCTGCATACGTTGGGGTCGGTCTTTGTTAGAATAGCCGCCTCATTTCACCGGCACGGGCAACTATGAACGAATACCAGCGGCAGGCTTATTTGGACGCCCTCGGCGTGGAGCAGTATGTTCCGCGCTGGCTGCTGACCGTGGCGCCCGAACCTCGGGCCTGCCCGTTGCCGGAGGAGGTTGCCCCTGAGCCCCAGGTGGCGCCCGCTTCGGACAAGGCCGCCCCGGCCCCCAAGTCAGTGGCGCCGACGCCGGTGTCCGAGGTCCTGGATGGTATGCGGCGGGAGCCTAGTCGGCAACGCGCGCCGGAAAAGCCGACTCCCGAACCCGCCAGTCCCGCTGTCGAGCCTGCTGAGCCGGTAACGCCGTTTACCCTGAGCATCTGGCGCTCCCCCCTGCCGGTGTTGGTGTTGGATGCGAGGGAGCCCAGAGCAGCCTTCCCCACGGACCGTCTGCTGCGCAACTTGCTCAACGCCCTCGGCCCCCATGACGCTCAGCGGGTGATCGAGGAAATTCTGCCCTGGCCCCTGGTGAACAACCCGGCGGTGCGGCTGACCGCCGAGGACGCTCGGGCGGAGCTGCACACCTGGCTGGAGGCGGAGCTGGCCACTGGCTCCGTGCGTTATGTGCTGCTGATGGGGGCGAACGCCGCACGCTACTTCCTTCCAGAAGGCCAGTCCTACTCGGAGGCGCTGGGGCAGGTGCAGACGCTTTCTCGGTTTAACGTGTCCGCGCTGGTGGCGCCCAGCCTGATTGAATTACTGCGGGATCCGGCGCGCAAGCGCTCGCTGTGGCAGGCGCTTCAAGCATGGCTTCCGATGACTCCCTGACACGGCTCCCAGTTAAGTGACGATGAAAAATCCTAACTTCTCAGCATTTTCCGTGCAGACACGCGCCGGCCTCGGGCTGCATTTTCGTTCCCTTGAAGCGGGCGACATTGCTTCGGTGATGGCGCTGGAAGCTCAGGTACAGACCCACCCCTGGCGTCGTTCCAGCTATGAGGACTGCCTGGACGGCCGGCACCACTGCTGGCTGGCGGAAGCCGAAGGCCAAGTGGTGGGCTTTGTGGTGGTCGCCTGGGCCGGCGGCGACGGGGAGTTGTTGAACATCGCCGTGGCCCCGTCGCACCAGCGTCAGGGGGTGGGGGAGTGCTTACTGTCACTGGCGGTGGAACAGGTAAAACCTTATGCCAGCATGCTATTTCTAGAAGTGCGCCTGTCCAACCGCAATGCGATCCAGTTCTACGAGCGTGAGCAGTTCTTTGAAGTGGGCCAGCGACCCAACTACTACCCCAGTAAGCGCGGCCGCGAAGACGCGCTGATTCTCGCTCGGGAGCTTTCCTGACGTTCAAACGTTTAAAAACGTCTGAACCAGGTCCCGGTCTGCGGGTGCCAGCCCCGCCTCTCTGAGCGCGTCCGGCAGCGTTTCGACAAGGGTTTTTGTCTCGGCAACGAGTTTTTTGGCGGTAGTGTCGTTCAGCATGAATAGCTTTGAATAGGACAGGGCATTGGTCTCTGTGCTCTCGCCGCCGTTCACGCCGACTCCCAAGGCCTGACGCCCCCGCTCTCCACCGATGGTAGTCAGCACATCGTAGGCGGGTGCCAGTTGCCAGGTTTGAGCCCGAATATCATAAATCAACCCATGGTTTCTGGCATGGTCGTCAGTGTTGCCAATGAGGATGTTGAAGACCATGCGTCGAAATAATTCCCGGCAGGCTTTCTCGGGCGCGGAGGCATGGTGCCGGAGCAAGCGGGCAAGATTGATGTAGCTAAAGGGGTTGTGGCGCGAGTCTCGCACGGTTCGAAGCCGCTCAAGGTGAAACAGGCTGTTGGCTGAAATAAAGTGCACCGGGCGACTTGGAAGCCGGTCAAAGCGCCGTATCATAAAGGCGGCTTGACCGCTCCCCAGCTCATGTAAACGCACCTCGGGAACGTGGAAGCCTGCGGTCTGCATAAGGCGCATGGTGGCGTATTCCAAGCGGGGCAGGTCAACCGCGTCTCCGGCGCGAGAGAATTTCACTAGCCAGGTTTTGGCCCCCTCCCGGACGACGACTTTAGGACGGGCACCGCCCATGCTGGAGCCGGGCTCAATCAGCGCCAGCTGTTCTTCGGTCAGCCTTTCTCGGGCCGATACTTTTTGCGTCACTAGTAACAGTTCATCCAGAAGCGAGACGTCGGGTACTGGAGAGGGCGGGCGCGATGCCGTTCGAGAAAGACTGAATTCCAGTACGCCCACGCCTCCTCCGCTGGTCCGCAGCAGGCGTTCCACTTCGTTTTTAGGCGCGCTGTTGTGATGCATCAATAAAATACGGGTCCCCCAGTCGTCTGGTCCAGCATCGGTAAAAACACCAAAAACGCCTTTGCGGTGGCTGGTCCGATAGGTCGCAGGTCCCAGTGGCAGGTTTTCCGGGTCCAGGGGGTAGGCGTCGGGCTGTTTAAGCCAAGATTCATCATAGCGGAACGTGCCCACAGGCCCGTCGGCGGAGATTTCGCCGACTCTCGCTTGAGCCCCAGAAGCGAGGCGGGTGAATACGTAGGCGCTGAGAAATGGTTTAACCATCGTTAATTCTTCCGAAGTTTGGAGCTGACGTGCTTCAGGCGTCGTCCGGTTTCGTCTCTGTGCGGCGCGCCGACATCGGCCAGGCCGTCGGCCAAGCCAACGGTATCCAGGGCCGCCAGATAAACGCCCATGGCGGTGCCCGGGTTCCCGGCTTCCGCATTGCGGTAGGCATTGATGGATAGGAGCGAGCGTCGGGCGGCCTCCTCAATGGTCCAGCCTCGGGATTTGCGAGCTTCCTTTATATTGGCGGCCAAAATATGCAAGGCGCTCAGCGCCTCTTCAGATAACCCCAACTGGTAATCGGCTCTGGGCATAATAGTCAGTTCGCTGCCAGTGGCGGCAAATCCTCCAATAGTCTTACGGCGTTGGTTTAGGGGCTATTTATAACCCTATAAAGGCACTTAATCAAATATTTTATACCTTTATAGGCATAGTTATATCTTGACATAGAAGGGCGGAGAACAGTAGTCCAATCAGTTATACTGTTGCGCTTTCAAATCATCCGCCTTTTAAGGGGGCCGGAACACGGGGCTTTAATGGCGCGACCGCTGACCGCAACACTGACCGAAGGACCTGTCGCCGGGCAGTTGCGCGCGCTTGCGCTTCCCATGGTCTGGGGCCTGATGGCCACCATGTCATTCAACGTGGTGGATACCTTCTACGTGGCCCAACTGGGCAACCAGCCACTGGCGGCCATGAGTTTTACCTTCCCGGTGGTTATGGTTATTACCAGCCTTGGCATTGGGCTGGGGGCGGGGAGTTCTTCGGCCATTTCCCGGGCGATCGGGGAAGGCAGCGCCGGTCTCGCCCGCCGTCTGGCCACCGACGCCATTAGCCTGACATTCCTGGTCTCCGGCGGTATGTGCCTGCTCGGCTGGCTGCTGATGGACCCGCTTTTTACCCTCCTCGGGGCGTCGGCCGAGTTGCGCCCGCTGATTCGCGACTACATGTCCATCTGGTTTATCAGCGCCCCCTTTCTGATGGTGCCCATGGTGTGCCTGTCCGCCCTTCGTGCTTTAGGGATGAGCCATATCCAAGGGTACCTGATGAGCGCGGCGGCGCTGTTTAACGCCCTGCTGGATCCGGTGCTCATCTTTGGGCTCTGGATCTTTCCCGCGTTGGAGCTGCAGGGCGCGGCACTGGCCACACTGGTCACGCGGGTTCTGACCTTTCTGGTGGCCTTCTATATTCTCGCCTTCCGGGTTCGGCTGCTGACCTACCCCTGGGTGGCTTGGGCGGCGCTGCGCCGCTCCTGGCTGACCATCGTGCATGTGGGCCTGCCGGCGATGGTGGCCAACGTCATTGTTCCCCTGGCCAGCGCGGTGGTGACCATGATGGTGGCCCGTTACGGCGCCGATGCGGTGGCCGGGCTCGGTGTGGCGATGCGCATCGAACCGCTCATGTTGATTGCGTTCTACGCCCTGTCGGGGGTGGTGGGGCCTTTTTTCGGGCAAAACCTGGGCGCCCGGAGAACCCAGCGCTTGAGCGAAGCGCTACGAGTGCTGACGCTCTTCTGCCTCGGGTTGGGGTTTCTGCTGGCGGTGCTGTTGTGGCTGTTTGGCCGCCCACTGGCGGGCTTGTTCAGTGAACACGCGGAAGTTCTCGGCGTAGCGGCCTTTTATCTGGCCACGGTGCCTTTCAGTTATGGCGCCTACGGTATTGTAATGTCGGTCAATGCCGCCTTTAACGGCTTGGGTAAACCGATGCCGGCGATGGTCTTGTCCGCCGGGCGGGTGGTGTACGTGTTTCTGCCCCTGGCCTTTCTCGGACAGTGGCTGTGGGGGTTGGAAGGCATTTTTGTGGCTGCGGCACTGGCCAATGCCCTGGTAGGGCTGTGGGCTTGGAGTTGGCTGCGGCGCCACATCCGCACCGTGCAAACGCAAGAGCGGGCCGAGACCCCCTTTAAGCCCCTGGAGGCCAGCCATGACGCCCACTGAACGTAGTCCGGAGCAGTACCTCCAGTGGGTTCGCTGGCTGCTGTTGGCCGCGCTGGCGGTGCCGGTTGCCCGCCATGGGCTGCCGCCGGGGAGCGCCTGGCTATGGCTCTGGGCGGCGGCGCTCGGGGTGCAGCTGTTCTCGTTTGTGCCCCGGCCCCGGCGAGAGCACCACCGCCTGACGCTGCACCTGCTGTTGGATATTCTTTTGTGGAACGCCGTGGTCTGGCTCACCGGCGGGGCCTCCAACCCCTTCTCGGCGTTGCTGTTGATCCCCTTGGCACTGGCGTTTCTGACCTTACCGCCGGGGTTGGCCGCTTGCCTGCTGGTGGTCAGCATTCTTTGCCAATTAGCGCAATTGAACGCCATGTCCGAGATGAGCGCCGGACACGGGGGGATGAGCGGCCACTTCGAAGCCATGGTGATGGGGTTCGTGATTGCGGCGGTCTTGCTCGCCCTCACGCTTTTGTACTTGCGCCGCCAGCTGCGCCAGCGCGAGACCGACTTGCAGCGGCTGCGGGAGGCGCAACTTCGGGACGAGCAGCTATTGGCCGTGGGCACGGCGGCGGCGCAGCTGACTCACGAAATGGCAACGCCGGTCCAGTCCGTTCGACTGTTGTTGGAGGAGCTGGATGACACTCTTGCGAACAGCGCTTCGGAGAAGACAGCCGGCGTGCGAGCGACTATGTCGCAACAGCTCGAACGCATTGAAGGCTTATTGGAAGACTGGCGGGTGATCGCCGAGGATGTACGGGAGCGACGGCTGACACTGCTCTCGCTCGAGACGCTGCAGGCCTCCCTGCGAAAGACCCTCGCCATTACCCGCCCCGGGGATCAGGTGCACTGGCCCGACTCCGCCCCGCTGCAGGGGCGTCGAGTGCGGGCGGATCGCACTTTGATACCGGCGGTCTTGAGCCTGTTGCACAATGCCCTGGATGCGGGGGGCGAGGTGTGGGTCAGTAGCCGAATCGAGGGCGGGCATTGGCTGTTGGATATCGACAATGATGGCCAGCCCCTCAGCCCCGAGTTACAGACTCGGCTGGGCGCGGAGTTTGTGCCCAGTACGTCGGGTTTTGGGGTGGGGGCACGAGTCAGTCATGCCACCCTGGAGCGGTTCGGCGGGCGAGTGCTCTGGTCCGCCGACAGCGCTCGAACGCGTACCCGTCTAACCTTACCGGTCGTGGAGGGCGAGCCGTGAGCACGCTGCTGATGATTGACGACGACGATGTGTTTCGGGAGCTGATGAGCCGCCGCCTGGAGCACGAGGGCTTTCGGGTGGCCGCCTTTGCCTCGCTGGAGGCGGCCGAAGCGTTTGGGGAAGAAGCGGTGGAGGTGGTGTTACTGGATCTGATGCTGGGCCCTGAATCCAGTCTGGGGGCTATTGAGCGTCTGAACCGACGGTTCCAGCCGGCGCAGCTGGTGGTATTGACCGGTTATGCGAGTATCGCGACCACTGTGGAAGCCATGAAGCGCGGCGCCACCAACTATTTGGCCAAGCCGGTGGCGTTTAGCCAGTTGCTGGCGGTCCTCCGAGATGACGCCGCTCCGAGCTCGCCGCCGGCGGAGGCGGCCCGTCGGGTCACCCCGGCGGAGCTCGAGTGGGAGCACATCCAGCGGGTTTTGCTTGAGAACGACGGCAATATTTCCCTGACTGCCCGGGCCCTGGGCATGCACCGGCGCACTCTCCAGCGCAAGCTCAAGAAGCACTCCCCGTTTTAGGCACCCATGGGAAACCGAGATGCCACCTGAGCGGGCGCCGAAGTGCGCTGGCTGCCAGGCTGGGGGAATTGAGGTATGATGCGCGTTTTTGCGCAAGACCGAGGTCGATCGACTATGTCATCAGGCACCTTTGCCGACAAGATCCAGCGCAGACGTACGTTTGCCATTATTTCGCACCCGGATGCGGGTAAAACCACCATTACCGAAAAGCTCCTGTTGTTCGGCAGCGCAATCCAGGAGGCCGGCTCGGTCAAGGGTAAACGTGGGCCGCACGCCAAGTCCGACTGGATGACCATGGAGCAGGAACGCGGAATTTCCGTGACCTCCTCCGTGATGCAGTTTCCCTACAAGGAGCGGGTGGTCAACCTGCTCGATACCCCGGGGCACGAAGACTTCTCCGAGGACACGTATCGAACCTTGACGGCGGTGGATTCGGTCCTGATGGTGCTGGACGGGGCCAAGGGTGTCGAGGACCGGACCATTAAGCTGATGGATGTCTGTCGGCTGCGCGACACGCCCATTTTATCCTTCATCAACAAACTGGACCGCGAGGCGCGGGATCCGGTGGACCTGCTGGATGAAATTGAGTCCGTGCTTAAAATTACCGCCGCGCCCATCAACTGGCCGCTGGGCATGGGGATGGACTTCACCGGGGTGTACAACCTCTATACCGACACCATCCATGTGTACCGCAAAGGGCAGGGGCATACCATCCCAGAGGATGTTCAGATCCAGGGGCTGGAGAGCGCCGAAGCGATCGAGCTGCTGGGCGATGATTACGACGACATTCTGGAACAGATTGAGTTTGTGCGCGGGGCCACCCCGCCGTTTGATGTGGAAGAGTATCTGGCCGGGCGTATGACTCCGGTGTTTTTCGGTACGGCGCTGGGCAATTTCGGGGTGCGGGAAATGCTCGACCACTTTGTCGAATGGTCACCCAAACCCCAGCCTCGGGAAACCCATGAGCGGGAAGTGAAGCCCGACGAGGAAAAGCTCTCCGGCTTTGTGTTTAAAATCCAGGCCAATATGGACCCCCGGCACCGGGACCGCATCGCCTTTATGCGCATCTGCTCCGGCACCTATAGCCAGGGTATGAAAATGCGGCACGTGCGACTGGGCAAAGACGTCAAAATTGCCGATGCGGTCACCTTTATGGCCGGTGATCGCAGTGCCGTGGACGAGGCCCTGGCGGGGGATATCATTGGCCTGCACAACCACGGCACCATTCAGATTGGCGATACCTTCACCGAGGGTGAACCGCTCAAGTTTACCGGTATTCCGCATTTCGCCCCGGAGCTGTTCCGCCGGATTCGCCTGAAGGACCCACTGAAAACCAAACAGTTGCAGAAGGGCTTGCAGCAGCTCTCCGAAGAAGGCTCCACCCAGGTGTTCTTTCCCCTTGATAGCAACGATATTGTGGTCGGCGCCGTGGGGGTGCTGCAGTTTGAGGTAGTGGCCTACCGGCTGAAGGACGAATACAAGGTGGAGGCCATCTACGAGCCGGTCAACGTCGCTACGGCGCGCTGGGCCGAATGTGATGACCCGAAGAAACTGGATGAGTTTCGGCGCAAATGCTCCAACAATCTGGCGTTGGACGGGGGCGGTTACCTGACCTACCTGGCTCCGACTCGGGTGAACCTGTCGTTGACCGAGGAGCGCTACCCGGATGTCGCGTTGCGGGCTACGCGGGAACACTGACGGGGCCGGCGGAAGGCCTTGTCGCTCTGAACCAAAAACGGCGCCAGTAGGCGCCGTTTTTGGTGGTGACTGGGAGCTTATTCGCGTCAGTCCGGAAGCACGAAGGTAAACGGCACCGAGAACTCGTAATTCTCTCCCCGAATCGCCTCGGGCACCTCCGGGAAGGGCGCCGATTCTCTGATGGCCCGCTCCGCCTCGCGATTGAGCAGGGCATGGGAAGACTCTTCCAGCATCTCCATGCTGGTGATTTTGCCGTCCCGTTCAATCACTACCGCCACGCGGATTTCACCCTCTTGACCCCGCTGCAGGGCGCGCCGGGGATAGGCGGTATTTCTCAAAATGGTCCGCATCAGATCCGAGAAGTACACCTGCTGCGCACGTAGGGATTCGGCGGTTAGCAGCGGCTCCTGGTCTTCCTCTTCTTCTTCGGGCTCAGGCTCTGGGGCCGGGGTGGCCGCCGCGGTGCGCTGCGGTTCGGGTTCGGGCTCCGGTTCAGGTTCCGGCTTGGGTTGGGGCTCAGGCTCAGGTTCCGGTTGGTCCACAGAGGCGCGCGGCATATCCGCTAGGGAAACCCGAGGGGCTGTCGCCGTGGCGGCGGTGGCGGCCGCCGCTGCGGCGCCAGAGGGTTGCCCGCCTGCCTCGGCCACTTCGGTCTCTTCCTCCTCTTCCTCTTTCGGTTGGGTCCATTCTTCAATGGTGGCAATGCGGGACTCCGAGGGCTCAATCGCATTAAAACGCGTGCGCAAATCCGAAGCAATGTCCCCCGGCGAGAGCAGGTTCTTACGGAAAGTGGAGGACAGAGGCACATTGCCGATCCAGGCCCTTACCAGCATATCGAAGAAGGCTTCGTCCTCAATCACGCCCAGCTCTACGCCGTTAAGCTCAATGGTGACGCCCGTTCCAGGCTCCTGGGTAATGGCCACAATATCGTTTTGACGCAAGCGGCCCCGGAACAGGTTGGAAAACTCCACCATGTTGTCCGCCTGCTCCGTCAGGGCGCTGCCGCTATTGTTGATCGAGACCCCCTCAATCCACATACGGCTGAAACGGCGGGCGGCGATGCCATTGTTCGAGGTAATCCGCATTTCCATGCGCTTGGCGCCGTCGCTGCTGAGCACGGCGTTGGCGCTATCCTGGGAGGACTCCAGGAAGAGGGCGCCGATAAACTGTTCGTCCCCCAGCTCCTGATGCGAAGCTAGGCCATTGAGGGTAGAGGTAGCATGAGCACTGACGGCCAACAATAACGAGGCGGCAGCGACCCAAACTGAGGAGAACGAGGCTTTCAACATAAGCGAATCCCACAAGGCATTTTATTATGTGCGTCCCGTAATTCCGCACTTCGACGGGCGATTATCGACCCATCATACGACAAACGCTCGCTCAATGGGCGAACTGAGGGGCGCTGGATGGGTCCAATGGATTGATCCTAGTGCCATTTATGCCACATCCTGCGACAACTCTCAACATGGGATTTCGGTGGTTGTCAGAGGTTTGTGCACAAGGCTATGATGCCGGCTCGTGTCAGCGTCGACAATTGTAGGACGCGATGATCATAATAATGGCGAGTGAGTGCCGCCGGGGCTACCATTACCGACACTATGGAAATAAAACCGCTGCATAAATTTCCTCGAGAGACGGTTGAGCGCTGGCTGCTCACCGTTCCTTTTTATAAGACCGTTAAACAGCAGGATGACTGGCAGTTCGAAATACTGCTCGAGCAGGCTCATATCGCGTACTTTGAGCCGGGAGAGCGGGTCCTGCAGCGCGGAGAGAAGGACCAGTGGCTGTATTTTCTGCTCAAGGGTCAGCTTGACGTTTACCCCGATGAGCTCGGCGAGGGAGACCCGATTAACCAGATTACTCCCGGAGAGGTTTTCGGGGACCTGGCGATGCTGATCGGCCATGAGCGTACCGCAACCTTACGTGCAGCCCCTCACTGCCGGGAAGTGGTGGTCCTGGCCTCCGACTTTTCCCGGTTTTCCGATCTGGAGTCCTCGCGGCCAATCAGCGTGGCGACGAAACTGGCCTACTACCGCAACACCGTGCACAGTCTGCGATGGAAGCTTGAAGTGTATCGGTCCCAGAACCCTCAGCACAGCTTCGCCAACCGCCACCGCCAGGTGAAGCTGTATACAGGCCCCAAGGACACGCGGGAAGAACTGGCGGCGCTTCACGCCCAAGCTCAAGCCTTGGCTCGGTTGCTGCTTGAGTGGAATGGCGAATTCGGCGCGTCGGGGCGTTAACAGTCTAACGTCTCAATAGCGAACTCGTCGCGATAGCGTCCTCTGATATAAGAAATCGCCGATGTACGGAGTTTTAATATAAGGGCCCTTAAAGCCAGCGTTTCCCTTAAACGCGTTTTTGATATAAGAATTTCCGAGAAATGAGTTTGTTGGTATAAAGGTCCGTTGGTCGGTGGTGCATCGCGATAGGGACCGGAGGTTTGGGGCGTCAAGTTTGCTATGATTAACGAAGTCCCCATTGTGGGGTTGTCGAGCATCGCTGCGCTGTATCGCTCCGCGGGCTATCATCACAGTCATTTCGCGTCTCAGGACGATTATGAATTTTGAAGATTTGAAGCTTCGCCCCGGTTATCCGCTGCAGCTGCAGGTGCAGACCGATACGGGCGAATCCGAACGTTATCCCAGTCGCTTCATCGGCGCCGTACCCGGCCGCGCGTTAATGATTACCGTCCCCCGGGTCAATGGTCGGTTTCTGCGCTTGCGCCCTGGTCAACAGGTTGTGGCTCGAATGATGGTCTCCAGCGGCGTAGGGGTTTTTACCTGCACGGTCGAAACCCAGGCGACGGAGCCTTACCCCTTGCTCCACCTCGACTACCCCGAAGAAGTCGGTTTTAAAGGTATCCGCCAGTCGGCGCGGGTAGAGGTGGACCTGCCGGTGATCGCGCTCAACCAAAGCAGCCTCGAAACCAGCGAAATGCAGGCACATATTGTGGATATCAGCCTCTCCGGTGCACGCTTGGAATTGGACCAAGTGCTTGGCGATATTGGCGATAAAGTCACCCTGACCGGGCAGGTGGATGTGGCCGGGCTACACCGAGACCTGTCGCTGGAAGCGGTCATACGTTCTCGCGTGGAGCGCAGCACTCAGGAGCAGAAGCAAAAGATGCCCGTTGTCTACGGGATGGAGTTCACCGCTACCGATGAGGCTCACCGTCTGACGTTGGCCGCTTATGTCTATGCCCAGCTCGCTCAAGAACAGCTTCCTGCCCTCTAGTCTCGCCGGCGTACTCTGGGCGACTCTTCTGCTCAGTCCACCGCTAATGGCGGTGGAGTTGGAGCAGCTGTGGGTACCCAAGTCCTATCTGCGCCACCTCCCTCGGCTTTACGATGCGGCCCGGTTGGTAGAGCAGTCCCCTCGCTGTAAAGAGCTTATTGAAGGGACTACCCACCTGGGGCGAACCACGGCGGAACATCCGGTGTTTACCTTTAAATGCCGCAATGAACAGAACAAAACCTTTAGCGTGATGGTTGATGGGCCGACGCTTAAAAAAGTCGATGACGCCCGGCCCGGCGGGTTGGTTTCCTTCGAGCAGTTGCAAAAGGAGTACGAGCAGGCCCAGGCGCGAAAAAAGGAGCGCGAACGCAAAGAGCGTGAGCTTGCGGAGCTGGAACAGCGGCGCCAGGAGGCCGACCAGGAGCGGCGGCAGTGGTTAAGTTGGTGGGAAGAAGAACACCGCCGGCGAGAAGCGTTATGGCAGCAATGCGTTGAAAAGTTGAAAGCTCGGGTGGGAGGCATGCGCGCGTTGGAATGGTTGACTCAAACCATGCCGGAGCCCGAATTGGCCCATGAGCCGCGGCTGGACACCCACCCGGCGTTGACCTTCACCATCGATTTTAACGCCGAGAGCTACTATGGCGAGGCGCTTCGCTATCGAGTGTTGTGCCAGCGGGAGGAGGGGGAAGTGGTATTGGACATAGGGCCCAGGAGAGAGGCGGGCGAGGCGAAAAAGCCTTCTGAGTAATAAAAAAGGCCCCTGGAGAGGAGCCTTTTTCGTTAAACCGCTAAGCGACGTTTAAGCGCTGGCAGGCGCCTTCTTCGGCGGCCGGCCCCGGCGAGTGCCGGTTTTCTTGGTGGCGGCTTTTTTGCTGGCGCGCTTCTTGGTGCTGGCTTTCTTGGCGGTGCTCTTTTTAGCGCCGGCCTTCTTGGCGGGGCTCTTGCGAGCGGTGGTTTTCTTGGTGGCCGCCTTTTTAGTGGTGGCCTTTTTGCGGGTAGTAGTTTTCTTTTTCGTCGCTGACTTGGCTTTGGCGGCGGCTTTCTTTGCCTTCGCTTTTGCCTTGGCAGCGGCTTTTTTGGCCGCGGCGCGAGCGCGGGCGGCTTCCTTCTTAGCTTTTACCTTGGCTTTCGCCGCAGCTTTCTTGGCGGCAGCCTTGGCTTTGGCGGCTTCTTTGCGAGCTTCGGCCTTTTTTACTTTGGCCATGGCCGCTTCGGCCTTCGCTTCGGCCTTGGCGTGCTCTGAAGCCAGTTTGTTATCGGCTTTAATATCGGCCAACTTCTGTTTGGCGGTCGCCAGCTCGGCTTTCGCCGCGTCCTGGGCGGCCTTGGCGGTCTCCAGGGTCGCCTTGGCACTTTCGGCCTGACGTGCCCCCGCAGCGGTTTTCTTTTTCCGGGCCGCCGCCAGTTTGGTGCGGGCGGCTTTGGCCTTGGTAGAGGCCTTGGTGGTTTCCTTGTTGAGGGCGGTCACGATTTTTTGAGCTTCGAGTTCTTGTTGCGCGCGCGCTTTTGCCAGTTGAGCTTTGACTTGTGCCAGCTCTTTTTCCAGTTGCGCGACCGAATCAACGGCGTTGGTTTTGCGTGCAGCCATGGTTTGCTTCCTTTATTTTTTTGGAAGAAAAGAAAAGGTTAAAAGGGACAGCGAATTACAAACAGGTGATAAGTTAAAACTTTGGGATAAAAATTCAAGGTTTTTATTGCAAAATCGCCAAAAAAAGCCGCTTTTGGTAAAAAAAGAGGGTTTTTGGAGAAGGTTTTTCCAATTATACGTAACAATTCAACGAAGCCGGGCGGTTTAAGTTTGGCCGGAAATTTTCCGCTGCCGTGGCGGGGAATGGCGTTTTCTGTATATAATCACAGTTGTTTGGCGAATCAAAGGTACGCTTCGTGCGTAAAATAATTCACTGTGATGCCGACTGCTTTTTTGCGGCGATAGAGATGCGCGACGATCCAGCCTTGCGCAATCGTCCCATGGCGGTTGGCGGCGCTTCGGATCGCCGAGGGGTGATTTCCACCTGCAACTATGAAGCCCGTCGCTATGGCGTGCATTCGGCGATGGCCTCCGCCTACGCCAAACGCCTTTGTCCGGACCTGTTGATTGTGCCCCACCGTATGGATGCCTACCGGGACGCTTCCTTGGTAATGCGCCATATCTTTTATGACTTTTCCGAACGAGTCGAACCCCTATCGTTGGATGAGGCCTTTCTGGATGTGACCGATAGCGAACACTGCCAGGGCAGTGCGACCCGAATTGCCGAAGCCATTCGGGAAAGAGTTCGGGAGTCTCTCGGCATTACCATCTCGGCGGGCGTGGCGCCGAACAAGTTTCTGGCCAAGGTTGCCAGTGATTGGCGCAAACCGGATGGGCTTTTTGTCATTACCCCGGCGCAGGTGCCGGATTTTGTCCGAGGTCTGCCGGTGAAGCGGGTGCCGGGGGTGGGGCGGGCCACCGCCAACCGCCTGGCGCAACTGGGCGTGGCCAGTTGCGGCGACCTTCAACGCTATGATGTCTTTGAGCTGAGCGAACGTTTTGGGGCCTTTGGGGTGCGGTTACATCATCTCAGTCACGGTCGGGATGAGCGTGCGGTTACCGTCAGCCGGCGGCGTAAGTCACTCAGTGTCGAGCACACCTTTCCCCAGGATTTGCCCGATGTGGAGCGCTGTTTGGGGCAACTGCCCGGGCTGTTGCAGTCGCTCGGCCGTCGCTTGCGTCGGGTAGAGGGGGAATACCGGGTGGTTAAGGCGTTCGTCAAACTCAAGTTCGACGACTTTACCACCACCACCCTCGAGCGGGCCGGGGCGCAAGTGGGGCTTGCTGGCTATAGCCAGCTCTGCCGGGAGGCCTTCGAGCGGGGCGGTAGGCCGGTGCGCCTATTGGGCTTGGGGGTGCGCTTTGTGGACTTGAGGGAAGATCAAGCCTTTTACCAGCTCGATCTCTTCTCTTGACGCCGTTTTGTGGCTTTAGAGTGGGTTTTGACGCCGGTTTGGCGCCCTAAAATGCTTAAATGGACAGGCTGGACCAAGAAAGCATTGGTCATCCGGTGGCAAAAGCTGTTAGTATTCGGGTCTGTTTTTGGGTCGTCCCCCGAGGCGTCCCGTGATTTCAGATACCCAGTGATTCCAGATAGATAACAACGGGAGTAAGTGCGGTGAGAAGAAAGAAAAGCCGTAGCAGTGAAGATAGTAACGATATCGATTTGACCCCCATGTTGGACGTCGTGTTCATCATGCTGATCTTCTTCATTGTGACGGCCTCGTTCGTCAAAGAAGTCGGCCTGGACACCAATGTGCCGGAGGAAAACGATCAGCCGCCGCCGGAAGATGCCGATCCCAATATCGTGGTGGATATTCGCCAGGATAATCAGGTCTGGATTGAGCAGCGCCGGGTAGACGCCCGCGCGATTCGCTCCAACATCGAGCGCATGCGCGCCGAGTTGCCTGAGGCCACTGTTATTATCCGTACCCATGAGCGGGCCGATGCCAAGACGTATGTGGCCGTGGCCGACGCGGCCCGAGCGGCCAATGCGCCGAGTGTGGTTCTGGTGCCCCTGCCGGAAGCGACCCGCGCTCAATAAGCTCGGTCGGACGCTCCACCGCCCATAAAAAAACCACCGGCTTGCCGGTGGTTTTTTTATGGGCGACTGTCAGGTTTGCCAGGGCCGCGCCGGGGCGGCCCTGTTAAGATTATTGGTCGCCGAGCTGGGCGCGAACGGACGCGAGCTTGACGCACACCACAAACACCTTCATCGCCGACTTCACTTCTTCAACGCTCGGTACCGACGGGGCGATGCGAATATTGCGATCCTCCGGGTCATCCCCATAGGGGAAGGTGGCGCCGGCCGGGGTCAGTTTGACGCCGGCCTCTGCCGCCAGCCGAACCGTCTCCTGGGCGCAGCCAGCACGAGTATCGAAGGAGACGAAGTACCCGCCCTTGGGCTCCTGCCATTGCCCCAGGTTGGTGCCTCCGAAGGCCTCATCAAGCGCCGAGAGCACCGCCGCAAAGCGCGGCTTGAGCAGCTCGGCATGGCGCTTCATGTGCGCCATCAGGGTCTCGCGGTCCGGAAGGAAGCGGCTGTGACGGATCTGGTTGACCTTGTCCGGCCCGATGGTGCAGGTGCCGAGGAACTGTTTGAACCCCTTCAGGTTGGCCGGGCTGGCGTTGACAAAGGCCACGCCCGAACCGGCGAAGGTGATTTTGGAGGTGGAGGCGAATTGAATCACGGTGTCCTGGGTGCCGAAGGTTTCACAGGCCTTCATTACGCAGGCCAGCTCCGGCGGGTTGTCCACCAAGTCGTGCACGGCGTAGGCGTTGTCCCAGAAGACTCGGAAGTTGGGGCCGGCAATTTTGCCCAGCGCCGCAATGCGCTCCACGGTCTCATCGCTGTAGACCACACCGGTGGGGTTGGAGTACTTGGGTACGCACCACATGCCCTGAATGCGCGCGTCGTCCTTAATCAGCTCTTCCACTTTGTCCATATCCGGGCCGGTCTCGGTCATGGGCACCGGAACCATGGAAATACCCAGCTGTTCACACACGGTGTGGTGGCGGTCGTAACCGGGCACCGGGCAGAGAAATTTTACATCGCCGTCCTTTTTCCAGGCGCTCTCCGGCCCCGTTAGCCCGAACTGGTGGGCCACCAGCATCATCTGGAACATCAGGGTAAGGCTGCTATTGCCGCCCACCAGTACGTTGTCGGCGCTGACGCCCATCAGGTTGGCACCCAGCTCTTTGGCTTCGGGCAGGCCGTCCAGGCCGCCGTAGTTGCGGGTATCTGTGCCGTCGGCGGCATTGTAGTCGCCCTTGAGAATGCCATCCAGCGCATTGGACAAATCGAGCTGGTCCGCTGAAGGCTTGCCGCGGGTCAGGTCGAGCTTGAGGTCCTGTTTGACGATGGCATCGTACTCGTCGGCCAGCTCGGACTCCCACTGGCGCAATTGTTCCTGTGTCGCTTGATCCAGTTGCAAGGTGTTTACCTCAATGGTTGGTGGGCGAAAAACGTATTATAACCGTTGGTGGGACAACATTTAACCGCGGCCGTGCGAGACGGGCTCGGACAGGGGCGGCGTCGGGCAGTCGAGCGTATCCGCCAGGGCCCGGTAAAGCTCGGCTTCCGCCGGGGTGATGGTCTCATCGTGGCGCAGGCAGCGGCGCAGGGCCTTCAGCAGGGGCGGTTTTTCCAGGGGCCTTAGCTGGCGCAGTCGGTCAAGGGCTCGGTCCAGCTGGGCAAACGACAGGCTGTCCCGCTCGGGCCAGGGGGCGTCCGGGGCGATGTGGTTTGCCCCTACTTGGTAGGCGGCACGGGCGGCCTGAAGGTCGTCCGTGCCGCTGAGCGCGGCCAGCGCGAGTAAGAGCTGCGCCTCTTTCAGACAATAACGCAGCTTGAGCCGTTGCGGTTGGCTGGGCTTGTCGCTCAGGTGGGTCTGGGCCAGCCGGTAGATAATCCACTCGCGCAGCTGAATTTTGCCATCCGCTCGAATCGTCTTATCCAAGGCCTTGAGGAAAGCCTCGCGCTGCTTGTCCGACAGCTGCGTCAGGGCGGGTAGTGCCAGCTCAATGGCCGGCAGTCGCTCGGAGGCCGGCAGCGCCGCCGTATCGTTGATAATGGGTTTTAGCGCCGCGAAGTCACGTTGGGGTAACGCCTTGGATAAAGCCAGCTTTTGAACGGCCCGCTCCTTATCGTCTTGGCTGAGTGCCAGCCCCAGGAAAATGCCTCGGGAGCCGAACGGTTCGCGCGCCGCTTCGAGAATTGACCGGGGGAGTCGCGATAGTATGGCGCGCGCGTGATACAGCGCTTCGGTGTCGGGCGTGGGCACGTCCTCCACGGGGACGGCCGGGACCTGGGGACTGAAGCCGCTGACCATGGCGTGAGCGCCCCCGGACGCTTCGCCCGAGGGCGCCCGGGGCGCAGGGAAGTGCCCGTCCCAGCCGGGCAGAATGCGCTGAATGCGGTCTTTCAGAGGCGGGTGGGTGGCCATCAGGCGAGTGAAGCGGTGGCTGACGCCCTCTTCGAAGTACATGTGGCTGAATTCGTTGGCATCCGAGGCGCTCAACCGGGCACCGGCCGGGATGCCGCCGATTTTCATCAAGGCGCCACCAATGCCTTCGGGATTGCGGGTGTATTGCACGGCTGAGGCATCGGCCAGAAACTCTCGCTGGCGACTTACGGCGGCCTTGATCCAGTTGCCGAAGAAGGTTCCGATGGCGCCCAGAATAATCAGCCCCACGCCGATCAAGGCGGCCTTGCCACGGTTTCCGCCGCCGCGGCGATAGTCGCGGTGGTGGCCGGGGTGGCCGGGGTGGCCACCGTAGACAATCAGCCGACCCAATAGCCCCAGCAGTAGGATGCCATTCAGCACTGCCACTAACCGCAGGTTCAGGCGCATATCGCCGTGCAGGATATGGCTGAACTCGTGGGCGATGACCCCTTGTAGCTCTGAGCGGTGTAGTTGCTCGATACACCCCCGGGTCACCCCAATGACGGCATCGTGGGGGCCGTGGCCGGCGGCGAAGGCGTTGATGCTTTGGTCCTCCAGCAGGAACACCATCGGCACGGGCAAGCCCGAGGCAATGGCCATTTCTTCCACCACGTTGAGAAGCTGCCGCTGATGAACGTCCTCGGTGTTGCCAGGTACCAGTTGGCCGCCCAGCGCTTGAGCCACCGCCAGGCCGCCGGAGCGCAACTGAAACCACTTGAATAGGCCGCCGGCCAGCACCGTGGCCCCGACCAGCAGGCTGATCAACAGCAGCGGTTCCCAGCCGGTGTGTGCCAGCACGCCGGCCCAAAACCCACCCTCCGGTGATTCCGAGCGCCGTGCAAAAGCCGCGTTCACCACCGCTACCAACAGTGTGGTTAACAGAATGAGTGAGGCCACCGCCAGCGTCATTAAAAGGACCAGGCGGCGGGTGTTGCGCCGGGCGAGGTCCTGGTGCTCGAAAAAGTCCATGGGGCGTTTGGGCCTGCCTTAGTTGAAGGACACCTTGGGTGCTTCCTTAATGGCTTCGGCGTCGTCGAACTCGAGCAGGGCCGCATCCTCTTTGTGTCCGAGCGCGCCGGCGAGCACCACCGGCGGGAAGCTTTGCTTGTAGGTGTTGTAGGTCATGACCGCGTCGTTAAAGGCCTGGCGGGCAAAGGCGACTTTGTTTTCCGTGCTGGTCAGCTCTTCGGTCAGCTGCATCATGTTTTGCGAGGCTTTTAGGTCCGGGTAGGCTTCCATGACCATGTTTAAACGGCCCAGGGCGCCCGCTAAAGAGCTTTCCGCACCGCTCAACTGGGCCATGGCCTCGGGGTCACCCGGCGCGTTGTGTGCCGCACTCAGTCCGTTCAGAGCCTGGTTGCGGGCCTGGGTTACCGCCTCCAACGTTTCGCGCTCATGGGTGAGGTAGGCCTTGGCGGTTTCCACCAGGTTGGGAATGAGGTCATAGCGCCGTTTGAGTTGCACTTCAATTTGGGCGAAAGCATTCTGAAAGCGGTTTTTCAGGGCGACCAGGCGGTTGTAGATGCTGATGAGGTAAAACACCAGTGCGCCGATAATAACCAGAAGGATAATGGTGGAGAGGTCCATAGCGTGAGTCCTTTATCTTGGCCGCGAATAGCGGTGCCGCGGATTGGAATTATTGGCAGTGCTGGTGTTCTTGGTTCAGTCGATATACTCGAACACCCTCACGACTCGCTTGACGCCGCCGGTGTGACGGACAATATCGGTGATTCTAGCTGCCTCCGCGCGGGAGACCAAGCCCATTAAGTAGATACTGCCGTTTTCCGCGATGACTTTGACCCGGCCCCCTTCCACATCGCCGTTGGCGTAGAGCTTGGTTTTGACCTTGGTGGCCAGCCAGGTGTCGTGTGTGCGGCTCATGAAGGTGGTGGGTGCGTCCACTTCCAGCTCATTGTGCACCTGACGCACGCTGTGCAGATCATTCACCGTCTCTCCCGCCAAACTGCGCAGCTCCGCGGTGGGGACCTGCCCGACCAACAAGATTACGGCGTTGAAACTATGGACTTCGATGGGGGCCTCGGCGAGGCGTTTATGCACCTTGTCGATATTGACCGAGGCGATGGTTTCCAACTGCCCGTCGTCGATGCGCATTCCCAGCGAACGTTTGCCCGGGTTGAGCTCAATCGGCTCGCTGGTGGTGGCGCCCACAATGGTGGTGCAGCCTGAGCCGACCAGCAGCCACAGTAGTAGCGCGGGAAACAAGGCGAGTAGATGACGAGGGGCCATCAGTGAAAACCTCCGAATAGGTGCTGATCAATCAAATCGCACAGACAGAAAATCGTCAACAGGTGAACCTCATGGATTCTCACCGGGGAGGCCAGCGTTGCTCTTAATTCAATGTCCCGGTGATCCAGCAGGGCGGCGGCGTCGCCCCCATCACCCCCCGTCAGGGCGATCACGCGAATGTCCCGGTCGTGAGCGGCGCTGATGGCCTGCAGCAGGCTACCGGCGTTGCCCGAGCTGGTGATTAAAACCAGTACGTCTCCTTCCTGGCCGATGGCCCGCAGGGGCTTGGAGTAGATCTCGTTGCCGCCCCCTTCGCTGGCGATGGCGGTTTGGGTGGTCATGTCCGAGCCCAGGTTCAGGGCCGGCAGGCTGGGCCGTTCCTGCTCGAACCGGTGGAGGAGGCAACTGGTGAGAATCTGGGCCTGGGCGGCGGCAATGCCGTTGCCGCAGGTGAGAATCTTGTGGCCGTTGAGCAGAGCTTCCACCATGACCTCGCTGGCCTGGACGATCTGCGGCGCAAGCGCCTCGCCCGTGTGCATGGTGGCCTCAATGCTCTCGTGAAACAGGGTGATAACCCTTTGCTCCATAGGGGGTTCCGCTTTGGTTAAGAATTAAAGGGTGGAAAAGGCATTCTGGACCCAGTTCACCGTTTCCTGGTCGACTCGCTTGGGGTCAAACGCGACCACGTCAAATCGGCAGGCTACCCGGTCGGTTAGACCGGTGCGCTGCAAGTAGTGTTGAGCTGCCCGAATCAACTTTTGTTGCTTGCGGTAGTCTACCGTTTCCGCCGCCGAGGCGAAGCGGGTAGATCGGCGCAGCCGAACTTCTACGAACACCAGCGTATCGGCCTCGCTCATGACCAGGTCAATTTCTCCGGCTTTGCACCGGTAGTTGCGTTGGCGGGTACGCAGCCCGCGCGCCTGCAAAAACCGTTCGGCGGCCCGCTCGGCCTGTTCGCCCGCCTCAGTGCGCTTCGGGCGTGGGCTGTAGGTCATCGCGCTGTTCCTCCTGGTCCGCGTCGGTCACGGCGCTCGCCATGGGCTGCGCCCGTCCATTCTGAAATTGGGCCCACACCAGCTCGCGTTCGATTCGACCGCCCGGGCGCATGCGCAGCGCGCCGGTAGCCCCGTACAGCCGGGCCTCCTCAATCTGTAGCAACTGAGGCAGGCGTGGGTAGAGCCGGTAGGCGTCAACGCCCAGCGCGTGCAGCCGGCTGTAGATGGCGCCCTCACGGGTGTGCTCGTTGAGCACCTGCTTTTCCGGGAATTCGCCGTTGAGCAGCCAGGGTAGAGTGTTGAAGCGGACTCCGTTCAGGTCTCGGTTGCTTTTCGGGTCCGGTTCGCCGGTATAAATATGGCTGGTGGAGAATACCGGCACGTCGCCGGCGTAGTGGAAGGCCAGCGTCGGGCGGATCTGGCGGCCCTGTTCCGGGTCGGCCATCAGGAAAATCATATCCAGGTCCTGTCGGCGTCTGGGCTCGAACTCCAATCGTGTGCCCAACAGGCGGGTCAGAGCTTGACGGCGGGCCTGACTTTGGTCAATCAGCAGCGCTTGCTGAATAATGTCAGAGTAATTACCCGCGCCCGTGAACTGACTGTCGATCGCGACTTCGCCGCCCAGTTCGCGCCACTCCTGGGTAAAGGCCCGGGCGCCGCGTTCGCTCCAATTGCGATTGGGCGCCAGTATCATGGCCAGGCGGTGTCCTTCGCGAATGGCGCGCCGGGCGACTTGGCGGGCCTCGTCTTCCGCGGCCAGACCGAATTGATACAGCCCTTCTGGTGACTCCCCGTTGTCTGTCTCAACCTCGGAGGCTCTCAGGTTCAGGGCAGAGGTATCTAGGCTTGGGGGGCTCAGGCGCCGCTCGCTCTGGTCCCGGGTGCTTTGTTTCGGGCCATCCAGGGGAGCTTCGATGTAGTTCAGGGTGAGTACTGGAATGGGCAGAATAGAGAGCTCATGCAGGGCGTCCACCCGCTCCTTGTCCAGCGGGCCAATGATCAAGTCGGCCCCTTCGGCCATCGCCTGTTCGTACAGTTCGACGATGTCCGTCGCCCCGCTGGTATCGTACTGACGAATCTGTGGAAGCTTGCTCTGCACCCCCTCGGCCTCGTAATAGGCGGCGAGAAAGCCGTCCCGCACCGCATCGGCGGCGCGCGCCAAATTGCCTTGCTGGGGTAACAGCAGGGCGATTTGACGCGGCTGTTGGGCAATCAGCTTGCGCAACAGCTGTAGGTCATTGGGCAGATTTTCGCTGGCGGGATGGTTGGGCCATTCGCTTTGCCACTGGTCGAGCTGGGCCTGCTGCCGCTCGAGATTGGCCTGATTGTCTTTACTGATAGAGGCGAGCGTCAGCCAACCGCGCAATGTTCGGGTGTCGGTTTCCTCGGCCCGGCGAGCCAGCTCGTCCTCGGACAGGCTCATCATAGTCTGCCAAAGCTGCTCGCGGTTTTGGTCCGCCGCGGAAGCTTCGGTCAGCATGCGGTCCAAGCGAATGCGCTCTTCCACACTGGCGATGGGGGAGCCGGTCAGCTCGAACAGGCGGGCGCGCTGCTCGCGCAAGGCGATTTCTCGCTCGGGGCTCATGGTGGCCCACTGTTGTTCCAGCCGGGGGTTGGTTAGAATGCGCTGGGCCAGATAGTAGGCCCCCTCGCT
The DNA here is from genome assembly GCF_039822625.1 of Marinimicrobium locisalis. Lineage (NCBI taxonomy): Bacteria > Pseudomonadati > Pseudomonadota > Gammaproteobacteria > Cellvibrionales > Cellvibrionaceae > Marinimicrobium > Marinimicrobium locisalis. The sequence goes on along the minus strand of NZ_JBDLLG010000009.1, from coordinate 49,120 downwards.
CAGGGAGACCGCACCGAGCAGTTCGGTGTGTAGAAGGAAGTCGGCTTCGTTCAGTTGGCGGGTGTCGATGGACGTTAACAGGTTGCGGGCCCAGTCGAATTGGTTTTGGTCTACCAGCAATTCCGCCGCCTGCAACAGGTAACCCTCCCGCTGCGGTGATTGACTGTCGCGTGCTTGATCCACCAGTGATTTAACGCGCTTCTCGATGGCCTCCTGGGAGAGTGCTTCGGGGTCGTCCCCGGTAGAAGGTTCGGGCGGCGTGGTGCTGCAGCTCGCCAGAAGGCACACTGTCAAGGCCAGCAGGGTGCTTGCCAAGAGGGTGCTAGAGCGTCCCCGGTAATGCATGAATGTTTCTCCCGTACTGCAACAAAACAATGAGGCCCGAACCATGACCCACAACAGCGCCGAAACCGGCTGCTTGTACGTTGTCGCCACGCCCATCGGCAATTTGGGCGATATGGTACCCCGTGCGGTGGAAATTCTACAATCAGTTGCCTTAATTGCGGCGGAAGACACCCGGCACAGCGGGCGACTCTTGTCACACTTTTCCATCGAAACCCCTTGCGTGGCCTACCATGACCACAGCGACGACCGCCGAACGGAAGCGCTGGTGACCCGGTTGGAGCAGGGGGAGTCCGTGGCGTTGATTTCCGACGCCGGCACGCCTCTGGTATCCGACCCGGGCTACCGCTTGGTGCGCGAGGCGCGCCTGCGCGGTGTGCCGGTGGTGCCCATACCCGGCGCCTGCGCCCTGGTGGCGGCCTTGAGCGCCTCTGGCCTGCCTTCAGATCGTTTTTCCTTCGAGGGGTTCCCTCCGCCCAAGGTAAACGCCCGCCGCCAGTGGCTTGAGCGCTTGGAGAAGGAGACTCGCACTTTGATTTTCTATGAGGCGCCCCATCGGGTGTTGGCGTGTTTACAGGATATGGCGGAGGTATTTGGTGAGGCGCGCGAGGGGGTATTGGCTCGGGAGCTGACCAAGACCTTCGAGACTATCCGTTTGGCCCCATTGGGGGAGCTGGCGGAGTTCGTGGCTGGTGATTCGAACCAGCAGCGGGGTGAGATTGTTCTGATGGTGGCCGGCGCACCCCAGAAGAGTACGTCGGGTCTGGATGATGAGAGCGAACGGGTGATGGGGATTTTGGTTAAGGAGTTGCCCGTTAAGCAGGCTGCTACCCTCGCGTCACAGATTACCGGTGTTAAAAAGAATGCTTTGTATCAGTGGGCTTTGGATCAGAAATAGACGTTGGATCGAATTGAAGTCCGGGGCGAGGTGGGGCTATACCCTTCCAAGACACGCCGTATACTCGTCCCTGGGGGCTCGAATCGCGAATCCCGCGCTCCACGGTCTTGGAAGGGTATAGCCCCACCTCGCCCCTCAGTGCCAACCTTCGGGCTTCATTACGTAGGGTATGGTAAGGCGGTAGCCGCCACTTACCAAACGAACCACCAAAAAAACGGCGGGTGCGTTTCGCTCCGAAACGTCGGACCGACCGCGCCCTACGCAATGTTTCACCGTGGTCGTGCAGGGAAAGAGTGTAAATAGGAATTAAAGGGTGGCGAGGGAAAGAGCGCATTCGCTGGCACAGAGGCCCGGAGCGGAGTGAACCCCTTCAAGACCGTGGAGCGCGGGATTCGCGATTCGAGCCCCCAGGGACGGGTTTACGGCGTGTCTTGAAGGGGTTCACTCCGCTCCGGGCCGGAGGTGAACCCCTGTAAAACAGGACAAACGGGCTTTAGCTTAGAACCGCAGCGTACCCTGCAACGCAATACTACGGGGCCGCTCATAGAACGCGTAGTAACCCGTCCCCGTGCCCTGCGTCAGCACCGTCGCTACCGGCAAACCATTGGCGTAGCTGACAATCTCCTCATCGCCCAGGTTCTTACCAATCAGTGCCAGCTCCCAGCGATCATCCTGGCCGGACAACGCCACGCGCGCATTCACCTTCACATAACTGTCCTGCACCATCCTCGGGTCCAGCGTCGGCGTCGTCAGATACTCATCGCTGTAAATCAAATCCAACGTACTGCTCAACGTCAGGCCGCGTCCCAGCTCCGCCGTGTGATTCGCACTCAGGTTCCCCTGAAACTCCGGCGTAAACTCCCGGCTTTGACCGCTGGCGTCACACTGAGTCTGCCCCGGTGCCTGCCCGAAGTAACACTGGGCGGTGGGGAAGTCGTCGTACTCGAAATCGAGATAAGCGAAGCCGCCGCTTAGCAACAGATCATCCGTCAGCATCCAGCGACCGTCCAGCTCCAGCCCCTGAATCGTGGCTTCCGCAGCGTTGGTCACGTTGAAACTGAAAGCCCCGTCAAACTGGCTGGTTTGCAGGTCCTGGAAATCCGTGTGGAACAACGCCGCATTCAGCTCCGCGCGTCCCCCGGCCAGGGTGAACTTGCCACCCAACTCGTAGTTCTTAACCTCCTCGTCCTCGAACTCGAACACACCGGTAATAGGCTGTGGGTTGTTCGGGTCGGCCGCGTTGAATGCGTTGTTAACCGACGGGTCAGGGTGGGAGTTGGAGCGGACATCAAAGCCGCCGGACTTGAAGCCAGTGGTGTAGCTGGCATAAACCATGTCCGTGCTGTTCAAATCATATTGGAGCGTGACTGATGGGGTCAGGCCGGATTCCGAGCGGGTGCGCTCCAGCGCCTCATAGGGTTCGACGTTAAACAAACCGTAGAGCACGTTGTAGATGTCATTAGGTGCGCCCACCGGTTGCTCCACCATGGCGCCGGTCTCTTCATCGAGGGCAGTATGATACTGGCGCCGGCTCGCGGTTTTCTCTTCATCGGTGTAACGGCCGCCAAGCACCAGCCGCATATCCCGGGTGAGGTTCCAAGTGCCCTGGAAGAAAACGGCGGCGATATCGCTGTCCTGACGGAACTCCCGCTCCGTGGCGGTGCCAGCCATCTGGGCTGCGGCGGGGCCCACGGTAGATTGCAGCGCCACGGGGAAGAGGCTGTCCGCCGGTACTTCCACCTGGTCATCAAACTCCAGATCACTGCTTTGGTAGAAGACGCCGCCCAAGTAACTAAAGGGGCCGGATTCGGGCGAGGCAATACGGAATTCCTGGCTGACCTGGCTGTAATCTTCCTCGGAGAGGATGTTAAACAGCGGCACGCCCACAAAGTCGCAGTCGCACAACTCTTCGTAATCGTACGCGGTGTAACCCGTCGTGGCGGTAAGGCTGTGCCCGCCCAGCTCGGTTTCAATTTCCAGCATGGCGTTGCTGGTATTGTTATAGCTGTAGTCGCCGTTGGACTGGCGGTTGAAGTCCTGGGTTGTGTCGAGTGTGTAGGCGCCGCCGGTTAACTGGCTCAGAACGGCGGAGTAGGGCACCGTGGGCCGACCGGGCAGACTGATCTCTACCGGATTAATGACCTCCAGATTACGCCCCTCCTGGTCAAAGGAGCCGTCTTCGAGCTTAAGCGTTACGTCCCACTGGCTGTTCGGTTGCCACAACAACGTGCCGCGAATGACTTGGTCCTCTTCCCGGGTTTCGTCTCGGTTGAGGGTGGTGTTGCGAAAGTGGCCATCGATGCTGCGGTCCAGCACCGCCAAGCGGCCGCTGAGCTGCTCGCTCAGTGGGCCGGAGACCACCGCTCGCAGGTCTTGCTCGTCGTGCTCCGGCTCGTAGAGGCCAGATACTTTTGCTTCAAACTCCTCGGTGGGGCGGACCGTGGTAATGCTGATGGCCCCGGCGGTGCTGTTTTTGCCAAACAGAATACTTTGCGGGCCCCTGAGTACCTCCACCCGCTCGATATCGAGAAAGGGTGCACGGCTGAGCTGCGCCCGCCCGAAGTGCACACCGTCCACGAACTGGGCGGCCGACTGTTCAAACCCCTGGTTTACGCCGGAGCTGATACCGCGAATGGAAATGGTGGTGCCCAGGCCGGTTTGGGTCATATTGAGGCTGGGGATATAGTCCGCCATGCGCTCGATGCCCGTAATGCCATTCTCGTCAATTTTTTCGCCCGCCATGGCGTTTACCGAGATTGGGACATCCATGAGGTTCTGTTCGCGCTTTTGGGAGGTGACCACAATTTCTTGTAGCTGGGCCTCTTGAGGCGCTTGCGCTTGAGCCTGTGCCGAGGACGCGCCCGTGGTGACGGAAATGGCCAGTGCGAGGGCAGTCAGGTTGTGAATTTTCACGAGGAAGGTCTCCTTTTTTATAAAGTGCTGTATCCATGAACGATCGCTCCCGCTGGAGCGATCGCAGAAGGGGCCAATATCATAAACTAAAATGCGTCTGTAAACGGCACCGAAGGGAAAAGTTCGGTGGTTCCATGGCTTTCTTTCGGTAATGTGAGGTTGCGCACAGTTGTTTGTGCCGGTACTCTTACGCTTCGGAGTCGGCCCGACAGTCGCTCCGGCGCTTGCGCCGGGGAGGAAAGTCCGGGCTCCATAGGGCAGAGCGCCAGGTAACGCCTGGGGGGCGTGAGCCCACGGAAAGTGCAGCAGAAAGTAAACCGCCTAAGCGGCTCAGCCGCCGGTAAGGGTGAAATGGTGCGGTAAGAGCGCACCGCGCAGCTGGCAACAGTCTGCGGCGATGGTAAACCCCGCTCGGAGCAAGACCAAATAGGAACCCAATGGCGCGGCCCGCGCTGGGTTCGGGTAGGTCGCTTGAGGTGCGTGGCGACGCGCATCCCAGATGAATGACTGTCCTCGACAGAACCCGGCTTACAGGCCGACTCCGACTTATTGCTTTTTAGAGCCCTAGATTCTATCCCCCTCCTGTTTTAATACTAAAAAGTTCAAGAACTTAATGTAATACATTAAGTTTGCTTGCCAACCTGCTGAAGCGTAACCGAAACCCCTGTTTTGGCGTCAGTCTCACTCTTTCCGTTTCCTGTTTATCCCTACAGCTTTCCTGTCAGATCGCGGTGACTTCGCCGCACTTTCCTTCTCTATTGCTTGACTTTGGTTTGCCCGGATTTATAGTGTGCCATTAGTGGTAAAAAGTGGTTATTAGTGGTTTTTTGTGGAAATCCCGGGTGCCCTAGGGGCGAAAGTGGTTTAAATGACCATTGCGCGCATTTCAACGCAATAGAAGGTGAACCGTGCTAACAGGCAGTCATGCCATCAATATGGACGCGAAAGGTCGCATGGCGATCCCGACTCGTATTCGCGAGTCGCTGGTCGCGTCCTGTGATGGGCGGCTGGTATTGACGGCTCATACCCAGGAGCGCTGCCTGCTGGTCTACCCGGAACCTGACTGGCAGGAAAAGCTGCCCACGATTCAGGCACTGCCCACGCTGGACCCGGCGGCCCGTCGCATCCAACGCCTGTGGATCGGTTATGCGACCCCCGTGGAAATGGACGGCAATGGCCGCATTCTGGTGCCGCCGACACTGCGCAGCTTTGCCAGTCTCGACAAGAAGCTGATGTTGGTCGGTCTCGGCGACAAAATGGAACTTTGGAATGAAGACAGCTGGCACGAGCTCTTGGAAGAGCCGGTTCAGACTGAAATTTCACCCGAGTTGCAATCGCTGACATTCTAACCGCCCGGTCGCGGCCGGGCTCGTGATAACAAGGTAAGCCATGAGCGATTCGCCCCACCAAACGGTCCTGCTGCACGAGGCGGTTGATGCCCTGATTCAGGACGTCAATGGCTTCTACGTAGACGGCACCTTCGGCCGGGGTGGGCACAGTGCCGAGATATTGACCCGGCTCGGGAAGAGCGGTCGGCTGCTCGGGATTGATAAGGATCTGGAAGCGGTGAAGGCGGCCGAGGCGCGGTTTGCCGAAGATGAGCGCTTCGAGATGGCCCAGGGCTCGTTTGCGGCCCTGGAGTCACTGGTTGGCGGGCGCGGCCTGACCGGTAAGGTCAGCGGGTTGCTGTTGGATTTGGGGGTGTCGTCGCCCCAGTTAGATGAGGCCGAACGCGGCTTCAGCTTTCTGCAGGACGGCCCGCTGGACATGCGCATGGACCGAACCCGAGGGGAAGGCGCGGCGGAGTGGTTGGCCCGAGCGCCGGAAAGTGAAATCGCCCGAGTCTTAAAAGAGTACGGCGAGGAGCGTTTTGGTAAGCGTATGGCTCGCGCCTTGGTGAATGCCCGGCAGGAAAAGCCGATTACGCGTACCCGTGAATTGGCGGAAATCGTGAAGGCCGCCAACCCCGCATGGGAAAAAGGCAAGCACCCGGCGACTCGCGCCTTCCAGGGCATTCGCATCCACGTGAACGACGAGTTGGCGGACCTTGAAGCCGTGCTGGCGCAGTCTCTTTCAGTGCTGGCGCCCGGAGGGCGACTCGTGGTCATTAGCTTTCACTCGCTGGAGGACCGGCTGGTGAAGCGGTTTATTCGTCGGCAGGAGAAAGGCCAGCCACTGCCGGCCGGCCTGCCGGTCAGAGACGAGCAACTGGACCGGACCATGCGCAGCGTGGGCAAGGCGGTCCGTGCGAGTGAGAGGGAAGTAGGCGGCAATGTCCGGTCCCGCAGCGCCATTATGCGCGTGGCGGAAAAATTATGAGGAGCGAATGGGAGTGAGTTCGGTAAACAGCACCAGCACACGCAGCGACCGTCGGGGCTTGTTCCTGGCGGTCGCGCTCGTCTGGCTGTTGGTGCTGGTATCCGCCCTGGCGGTGGTGGCTTCTACCCATCAGACCCGAGAGCGAGTCAGTCAGTTGGAAACCCTCCGCCGCGAGGCCTCGGAGCTTCAGGTGACCTGGGGGCAGTACATGCTAGAGCAAAGCACCTGGGCCGCCTATGGCCGAGTGGAACGGTTGGCGCGTGAAGAATTGAACATGCATTTGCCTGAGGATGACGACATAGTGATGGTGATTCATGAGTAAGGGGTTGAGTAAGGGGCAGACCCTGACAATCGCCCGCTGGCGCGTCTGGCTGGTGGCCTTCGCGGTACTCGTGCTCGGGTGCGCGTTGCTCTGGCGCCTGGCCTCTTTGCAGGTTGTACCGGATATGGCCCAGGGTTACCAATTCCTCCAGGGCCAGGGTCAGGCTCGCACACTGCGCACTGAGTCCGTCAGCGCCTATCGCGGCGTTATCACCGACCGCAATGGCGAGCCTCTGGCCGTGAGCACACCGGTGGAAACCCTTTGGGCGGACCCGTCCATTCTGCTGCGTGTGCCGGAACGCTGGAACGAGCTGGCACGGGCGCTGGAAATGTCCGAGTCCGAGTTGGAGGCCCGCCTGTCGCGCTACAGTGGCAAAGAGTTCATGTATCTGGAGCGGCACCTGCCTCCGCACGCCGCGGAAGAAGTGCTCAAGCTGGAAGTGCCCGGCGTTTACAGCCAGCGGGAGTTTCGTCGCTACTACCCCGCGGGCGAGGTGGCGGCTCACTTGGTGGGCTTTACCGATATCGACGATCGGGGCCAGGAAGGGATGGAGCTGGCCTACGATGCCTGGCTTTCCGGTGAAAGCGGCGCAAAAGAAGTGCTCAAGGACCTGAGGGGGCGCACCGTCAAGGAGCTTCAGCTGATTCAGTCCGCCCGGCCGGGGCGTAACCTTACGCTCAGCATTGATCTGCGCCTGCAGTACCTGGCTCACCGGGAGCTCAAGGCCGCCGTTCAGAAATACGGGGCCAAGGGTGGCTCCATGGTCATTATGGATGTGCGTACCGGTGAAGTGCTGGCCATGACCAACCAACCTTCCTATAACCCGAACGATCGCTCCGATGTGCAGCCTGGCGCCATGCGCAACCGGGCGCTGACCGACCTGTTCGAGCCCGGCTCCCCCATGAAGCCCCTAACGGTAATGGCGGCGCTGGAAACCGGTCGTTTCTCCGCGCAAACCCGCTTTGACACCAGCCCCGGCTATACCCAGGTGGGCGCCAAAACTCTGCTGGATCCGGTGAATTACGGCGTGCTGGATGTGACTGGCATCATCACCAAGTCCAGCCAAGTGGGGATGACCAAATTGGCGCTTGAGATGGAGCCCGAAACGGTACGGGACATGTACTACCGTCTCGGCTTGGGCCAGAGCGTGGGGACGGGTTTTCCGGGCGAGGCTGTCGGCAGCCTGCCGAATCATCGCCGGTGGAGCCCGATCCAGAGGGCGACCTACGCGTTTGGCTACGGCCTGAATCTTACCACCACGCAGTTGGTCAGTGCCTACGGGGTGATTGCCAGCGGCGGCATCAAGCGCACGCCCTCCTTGCTCCGAGTGGACCAAGCGCCCGCTGGCGAGCGTGTGGTGGCCGAGCCGTTGGCACGTGAAATGGTGGACATTCTCTCCCATGTGGTGACCGAGGAAGGCACCGGCACCCTGGCCCAAATCCCTGCCTACCCGGTGGCTGGAAAAACCGGCACCGTGCACAAGGTGGGTTTGGGCGGCTACGTGGACAATCGCTATATGGCCTCCTTTGTGGGCATGGCCCCCACGGACAACCCCCGGCTGGTGGCGGCGGTCATTATCGACGAACCCTCGGACCAACGTTACTTCGGGGGCCAGGTAGCGGCGCCGGTATTTTCCAAAGTCATCGAAGGGGCCTTGCGCCTGCTTCAGGTGCCGCCCAGCAGCTCGCCGGACGGAATACTGGTTAAAGATGAGTCGGACAAAGGAGAACCCTGGTCATGAGTCAGGCTGCGTCTCTTAACCTTGCCGATTTGCTGCCGGAACAGTCACTGGAGCCTCAGAGCCAACCAGCCATTACGAGCCTGACGTTGGACAGCCGGCAGGTTCGCCCCGGCGCGGCGTTTGTCGCCCTGAAAGGCGCCCAAAGTGACGGGCGGGACTTTATCGCACAGGCCGTCGAGCAGGGCGCGGTTGCAGTCCTGGTGGATACCGATGCGCCGGCCCCCGCGGCTGCCGTTCCGGTGGTGGCGGTTGCCGGCTTGGCCCACAAGCTCAGCGAACTCGGGGGCCGGTTCTACCGGCACCCGAGTAATGAGTTGGCGGTGTTCGGCGTCACCGGCACCAACGGGAAGACCACCTGCGCACTGCTATTGGCCCAGCTGCTGACTCGGGTGCAGGGTCGCCACACTGGCGTGCTCGGTACGCTCGGTTATGGCTGCTTGGACCAACAGGCGGACGTTCAATCGCAATTGGCGAGGCTGACTCAAACCGGGTTGACTACGCCCGATGCCCTGAACGTGCAGCGGGTCATTCGGGAGCTCAAAGACGACGGCGCCGAGGCGCTGGCCATGGAAGTGTCCTCCCATAGCTTGGTTCAGGGTCGGGTGGCCGGGGTTACCATGCGCGGTGCGCTGTTTACCAATCTCACCCATGACCACCTGGACTACCACGGGGACTTCACCCAGTACGGCGCGGCCAAGGCGCGACTGTTGCTTCAGCCAGGGTTGTCGGTGGCGGTACTCAATCGTGATGACCCGTGGGCGTTTAGTCTGCTGGGCCAGTGCCCCCAGGGGGTGCGCCCCGTCACCTACTCGCTCGACAATGCCCAGGCCGACGTCTACGTCACGGATCGAGTGGACCAGCGGGCCGGCATGAGCGCGCTGGTCGTGACGCCCTGGGGGCGAGGTGAGCTCCATACGCCGCTGCTGGGGGACTTTAACCTGAGTAATTTGCTGGGCGTGGTCACTCTGTTATGTGCCTCGGGCCATTCGCTCGAGCCGGTATTGGCCGCGGTGCCCGACTTGACGCCCGCACCGGGTCGCATGGAGCCGGTGGTGGTCGACTCGGCTCGGCAGGATCTGCAAGTGGTGGTGGACTACGCCCACACGCCGGACGCTCTGGAGAACACACTCAAAGCGCTTAGCCATCACAACACCGGGCGCCTCTGGTGCGTCTTCGGTTGCGGTGGCGATCGCGACCGCGGTAAGCGCCCCTTAATGGGGCGCCTCGCCGAGCGCTACAGCGACTATGTGGTGGTCACCAATGACAACCCGCGCTCGGAAGACCCGGCACAAATTGCTGCGGATATTTTGAAAGGCATGGACAACGACCACCAGTGCTTGGTGATCGCTGACCGGGCGCAGGCCATTGACCTGGCCATTCAGCAGGCCCGCGCGGGCGATACGGTTCTGGTGGCCGGGAAGGGCCATGAAGACTACCAACTGTTTGCGAGCGAGACCATTGACTTCAGTGATCGGGATCAGGTCCAGCGTTCGCTCACCCGCCGCCTGGCAAAACACCAAAAGGGGGAGGGCACCCAATGATCGACACCATGACTTTGTCAGCGCTGGCGCGTCGGTTTGGAGGTGAGGTGGTCCACGGCGATGCCGAGTTCAACCGTCTGAGTACCGACACCCGCACGCTGCAAGCCGGCGACCTTTTTTTGGCGCTGCGCGGTGAACGCTTCGATGGCCACGATTTCCTGGAAGTGGCGGCGCGCCGCCAGGTCAGTGGTTTGGTGGTAGAAACCGTAGCGGAGGACCTGGACCTGCCCCAATGGCGCGTGCCGGATACGCTCACCGCGCTTGGCCAGATCGCCGCGGCCAATCGCGACCGTTTTACCGGCCCGCTGGTGGCACTGACCGGCAGTAGCGGCAAGACCACGGTCAGAACCATGCTCGCCGGTATTTTGGTCAGAGCCGGAGCCGTTCTGGCAACGCGGGGCAACCTGAACAATCACATCGGCGTGCCCCTGACCTTGATGGAACTGGAAGCGAACCACGAGTACGCCGTCATTGAAATGGGTGCGAGCGGCCCGGGCGAAATCGCCTCATACTGCCGCTGGGCGCGCCCCGACGTGGCGCTGATCAACAACGTTATGCCGGCTCATATCGAAGGGTTTGGCTCAGTGGAAGGGGTGGCCCGCGCAAAAGGCGAAATTTACGAGGCCCTGAGTGAGAAGGGTACGGCGGTGGTTAACCTCGATGACGCCTTCGCTCCTGACTGGCTGAAGCGTTTAGGGGAGCAGCGCATTATCGGGGTCTCGCTCGATAAAACCGAAGCGCACTGCCATGCGCGCGATATCGAGTACCGGGCCGAAGGCGTGGTTTTTACGCTCGTGGCCGGGAACGAAACCGCCCGCGTTGCCCTCGCCGCGCCGGGCGAACACAGCGTTCGCAATGCGCTCGCAGCCGCCGGTTGCGCGCTGGCGCTGGGTCTCTCGGCCCAGGCCATTGCCCGAGGGCTGGAAAGTTTTGAGCCAGTGGCCGGGCGCATGTCCGCTCGGCGCGGCTGGGGCGGCGCCTTGATTATTGATGACAGCTACAACGCCAACCCGGGCTCGGTTAAGGCGGCCATTGAAGTACTGGCCGCCCACGAAGGGCGCCGTATTCTTGTGTTGGGGGATATGGGCGAGCTGGGAGAGCACAGCGCCGAACTTCACCGAGAGGTGGGGGAGCGGGCCCGAGTTCGGGGCTTGGAACAGGTGGTAACGCTGGGGCCTTTAAGCGCCCACACCGCCGCGGGCTTTGGCGAGGGCGGTTCGAACTACGGCTCTCACGAAGCGGTTATTGAAGCACTTAAGGGGGAACTGGATGGACAAACCCGCGTGTTAGTTAAAGGTTCTCGCAGCGCCGGAATGGACCGAGTCGTGCGTGGCTTGAGCGATACCGGAGACCAAAACTGATGCTACTGTGGCTCGCAGAATACTTAGAACAATACCTGAGCGGCATGTCCGTGTTTCAGTACCTCACGTTGCGTGCGATTTTGGGGGTGCTCACCGCCCTGGTGCTCTCGCTGCTGCTCGGCCCCTGGATGATCCGCCGGTTAAATTACCTGCAAATCGGTCAGGCGGTGCGTGACGACGGCCCGCAAACCCATTTGAGCAAGTCAGGCACGCCTACTATGGGCGGCACACTGATTCTGGCGGCCATCTTTATTAGCACTTTATTGTGGACCGACCTGAGCAATCGCTATGTCTGGGTGGTGCTGATGGTCACCGGCATTTTCGGTGCTGTGGGCTGGGTGGACGACTATCGCAAAGTGGTGCAGTCCAACTCCCGTGGCTTGCCGGCGCGCTGGAAATACTTCTGGCAGTCGGTGGCGGGCCTGGGCGCGGCGATTTTCCTCTATTACAGCGCTGTGGTTCCGGCGGAAACCCAACTGTTCGTGCCCTTTTTCAAAAACGTGGCCCTGGACCTGGGGCTCTTTTACCTGGTGCTCACCTATTTCGTGATTGTGGGGTCGAGCAATGCGGTCAACCTCACTGACGGCTTGGACGGTTTGGCGATTATGCCTTCGGTCATGGTGGGCGCCGCGCTGGGGGTGATTGCCTACCTGTCCGGCCACGTGGAGTTCGCCAATTACCTGCATATTGCTCACATTCCGGGGGCCGGGGAGTTGGTTATTTTCTGCGGTGCCCTCGCCGGTGCCGGCCTGGGCTTTTTGTGGTTTAACACCTATCCGGCCCAGGTCTTTATGGGCGATGTGGGCGCGCTGGCTTTGGGCGCCGCGCTCGGTGTTATTGCCGTCATCATTCGCCATGAAATCGTGCTGTTTATTATGGGCGGCATTTTTGTCATGGAAACCGTCTCGGTGATTTTGCAGGTGGCGTCGTTCAAGTTGACCGGCCGGCGGATTTTCCGGATGGCGCCACTGCACCACCACTTTGAATTGAAAGGCTGGCCGGAGCCCCGGGTGATTGTCCGGTTCTGGATTATTACCGTCATGCTCGTTTCCTTCGGGCTGGCGACATTGAAATTGCGTTAAGGAGTATTCGATATCGTGCCTCAGCTGATTGCTAGCAGTTGCCAGACCGCCATCGTGGGCGCCGGAGTTACCGGCGTCTCCGTGGCGCGTTTCCTGGCGCGCGAAGGCAAGGCGTTTACGCTGCACGATACCCGCGCGGACCATCCCAAGCGGGCGGAAATCGAGCGCGAGTTCGGTGCCTCCCGGGTGTACTTCGGGCCGCTGGATGCCAGTGCGCTCGGTAAAATGGAAGAAGTGGTCGTCAGCCCGGGGCTGGCGTTGAGCACCCCCGAACTGCAACAGGCCCGCAATGCCGGGGCCCGTTTGGTCGGTGACATCGAGCTGTTTACCCGGTACGCCGATGCGCCCTTTGTGGCGATTACCGGTTCCAATGCCAAAAGCACTGTCACCACCCTGGTGGGGCAAATGGCGGAAGAGGCGGGCCTTAAGGTCGCTGTGGGCGGCAACTTGGGCCCACCCGCGCTGGACCTGCTCAGCGAAGAGGTGGAACTGTATGTGCTCGAGCTGTCCAGCTTCCAGTTGGAGACGGTCAGTAAGCTCGGCGCCAAGGTCGCGACGATACTCAACCTCAGTGCGGATCATATGGACCGCTATCCCGACATGCCGGCTTACCATCAAGCCAAGTTGCGGGTGTACTTCGGTGCTGAGCAAGTGGTCTATAACAGCCAGAGCGTGCTGACCCAACCGCCAATGAGTGTGAATGCGGTGCCGCTGACCTTTGGCGGGCGTCCTGAGTTTCACCGTTTCGGTGTGGCCGAACATGAGGGGGAAGACTGGCTCTATTGGCAACTGCAGCCGCTGATGCCCGCCTCCGAGATGAAAATAAAGGGTCGGCACAATATCGACAATGCCTTGGCGGCGTTGGCATTGGGTCGGGCCGCCGGTCTGCCGACCGACAGCATGCTCCATACCCTGCGCCGGTTTACCGGTCTGCCGCATCGGTGTGAGTGGGTGGCGGAGAAAGGCGGTGCGGCTTTTTACAACGACTCCAAAGGCACCAACGTAGGCGCGGCCATTGCCGCCATTGAAGGTTTGAAACCGGCCGAGGGCAAGGTGGTGCTAATCGCCGGTGGTGACCCAAAAGGCGCGGACTTCAAGGAGCTGCGCAAGCCGGTTGAGCGCTGTGTGCGTACCCTGGTGCTGATCGGCACGGCGGCCGATGGCATGGCCCACACCCTCGGGGACTCGACCGACATCGTGCGCGCCGCCACCATGGAAGAGGCTGTGAACCGTGCTCATGAATCGGCCCAGCCCGGAGATGTCGTTCTACTGTCTCCGGCCTGTGCCAGTTTCGATATGTTTGAAAATTACCAGGATCGTGGCAACCAGTTCCGTCGGGCCGTGGAAAAATTGGCATGATCGCTTGGCTGCAACAGCGCTGGGACGAATCAGTGGGAATCTTTCGCGGCGGTGTGGATCCGGTGCTCGTTTTGCTGTGGCTGGCGCTGTTGAGCATTGGGCTGGTCATGATCGCTTCCGCCTCCATTGCCTTTGCCGCCGAAGAGTATGGGGACCCTTGGTTCTTCGCCAAGCGCCACGGTCTCTATCTCGCGCTCGGTCTTGGGCTCGCCGTTTTAGTGGTGGCCGTGCCGGTACGCCTGGCGCAGCAGTACGCCGGCTGGCTGATGCTGGCCACGCTGGTGTTGCTGTGCCTGGTATTGATTCCGGGCTTGGGGCGCGAGGTAAACGGGGCCCGCCGTTGGCTCGATCTGGGGGTGATCTCGGTACAGGTGGCCGAGGTGGCAAAGTTGGCCGCGGTGCTGTTCTTTGCCAGCTTTTTTGCCCGCCGTCACCAGGAGCTTTATACCGGATGGCAGGGGTTTGTGAAGCCCGTGATTGTATTGGGTTTAATGTGTTTGTTGCTGTTGCTTCAGCCCGATTTCGGTAGTGCGGTAGTCCTGGCCAGCGTGGTACTGGCCATGATGTTTATTGCTGGCGTCAAACTCTGGCATTTCGGTTTGCTGGGCGTGCTGGCATTGGGCGCGCTGGGGGCTCTGGCGGTGTTTGAGCCTTACCGCATGAGTCGGTTGGTCACCTTCCTCGACCCCTGGTCGACTCAGTTCGGTTCCGGCTATCAGCTAACCCAATCGTTGATCGCTTTTGGGCGGGGCGAGTGGTTTGGCCTGGGGTTGGGGAATAGCTTGCAGAAGCTGTTCTATCTGCCCGAGGCGCACACGGATTTTATTGCGGCGATTACGGCCGAAGAGTTTGGACTGATAGGGCTGGTGGTGCTGCTGTCGGTTTACGGCACCCTGATTGGAAAAATATTCCGCATTGCCCGGGCGAGCTTGACGGTGAACCGTTTGTTCGCGGCGTTTGCCACCTACGGCATCGCCATTCTGCTGACGTTCCAGGTGTTCATTAACGTTGGCGTGGCGGCGGGCCTGCTGCCGACAAAGGGGTTGACACTGCCTTTCATCAGTTATGGCGGCAGCAGTCTATTGGTGGGCTGTGCGCTGGTGGCCTTTGTCATACGTGTGGACTGGGAGCAACGCCAAGCTGTGCCGGTGGCTTCCGGCCGCGCGCGGCGTCGGGTTAAACCGGTGCCGGTGCGGGCTCAGTGGCAGGAGGCAGCCTGATGGCAGAGCGGCAACTCAAGGCATTGATCATGGCCGGCGGCACTGGGGGCCACGTGTTTCCGGCCCTGGCCGTGGCCCGCGAATTGCAATCGCGCGGCTTGGCGTTGGCCTGGCTCGGGACGGCGAAGGGCATAGAGGCCCGCTTGGTGCCGGAGGCGGATATTCCGCTGCATTATCTGTCCGTGCAAGGCGTTCGCGGCCGGGGGCTGATCGGCCTGGTGAAAGCGCCGTTCTTGATTCTTCTGGCGGTCGTTCAGGCATTGAATGTGGTGCGGCGTTTCAATCCGGATGTGGTGGTCGGCTTTGGCGGTTTCGCCTCCGGCCCTGGCGGCATCGCCGCCCGTTTGGCGGGACGGGCGCTGGTCGTTCACGAGCAAAATGCCATTCCGGGCACCACCAATCGGTATTTGGCCCCACTGGCGGCTCGGGTGTTGACCGCCTTTCCCACCGGGCTGAAAAAGGCCATCGAAGTGGGTAACCCCGTGCGGCGCGAAGTCACCGCGCTGGCGCCGCCGGGGGAGCGGTTCGGAAAGCGGGAAGGGCAGCGCCCGCGCTTGCTGGTGTTGGGCGGAAGTCTGGGCGCGAAAGCTATTAACGAACACGTGCCCGAAGCGCTTTCTCGCCTAGAGGCGAGCGAACGACCGGAGGTGTGGCACCAAAGCGGTGCTGCTCACGCTGAGACAGCGGCACAGCACTACCGGCGGTTAAATGTTGAAGCCAAGGTCGAACCCTTTATCGACGATATGGCGGCGGCTTATGCCTGGGCGGACTGGGTTATCTGCCGGGCCGGCGCACTGACCGTTTCCGAACTAATGGCCGTGGGGTTGGCGGCATTGTTGATTCCTTTTCCCCACGCGATTGATGACCACCAGACGCACAATGCGGCGGTTTTGGTAGATGCCGGAGCGGCGTTGGCGGTGTCTCAGTGCGATCTGGACGCGGAAAAGTTGGCGGCGCTGGTGCGGGAAGAGTTTTCCGACCGCTCGCGCCTTCAGGCGATGGCCGAGCAGGGCCGTCGCCTCGCTCGGCCCGAGGCCGCCGGGGTGGTTGCTGAGCATTGTATAGAGGTATCACGTGGATAAGACCATCCAATACTACGAAGTCCCGGAGATGCGACGTATTCGTCGCATCCACTTTATCGGCATCGGCGGTGCCGGCATGAGCGGTATTGCTGAGGTACTGCTCAACCAGGGCTATGAGATTACCGGTTCCGACCTAAAAGAATCGGCCAGCACCCGTCGCTTGGAAGTTATGGGGGCAAAGGTATTTATCGGCCACCGACCGGAGAACGTGGCGGAGGCTCACGTGGTGGTTAACTCCAGTGCCGTGAAGGCGGATAACCCGGAAATGCTCAGCGCACGGGAGCGGCGCATCCCCATCGTCCGGCGCGCCGAAATGCTGGGCGAGTTGATGCGTTACCGTCACGGGGTGGCCGTTGCGGGTACTCACGGTAAAACCACTACTACCAGTTTGATGGCGTCGGTGTTGGCAGCCGGCGAGCGTCACCCCACCTTCATTATCGGGGGGTTGGTAAACAGTGCCGGTAGCAATGCCCAGCTGGGCGCGAGTCGCTATTTGGTGGCCGAAGCGGATGAGAGCGACGCCTCCTTCTTGCATTTGCAGCCCATGGTGGCGGTGGTGACTAATATTGATGCCGACCACATGGATACCTACGGCGGTGACTTTAATCAGTTAAAGAAAACGTTTGTTGAATTCATTCACAATCTGCCGTTCTACGGTTTGGCGGTGGTGTGCGGGGACGACCCGGTCATTATGGATATCATTCCGCGGCTCTCCCGACCGACACTGACTTACGGTTTTGGGGAGCACTGCGACTTCCGGGCGATTAACGTGCGCAAAGACAAGATGCAGACCCGTTTCGAGGTGCTTCGGCCCGATCGCGATGAACCGTTGCCGATCGAACTCAACATTCCGGGTATGCACAACGTGCTCAATGCCACCTCGGTGGTGGCCGTGGCCACGGATGAAGGCGTGAGTGACCAGGCGATTCAGGACGGCTTAAAGCACTTTGCCGGGGTCGGCCGTCGCTTTCAGGTCTACGGTCACTATCAGGTCGCCGCAGGCGAAGCCATGCTGGTGGATGACTACGGACACCACCCCCGGGAAGTGGCCGCCACCATCGCCGCCATTCGCGATGGTTGGCCCGACCGCCGTTTGGTGATGGTGTACCAGCCTCACCGGTATACACGAACACGGGATTTGTACGAGGACTTCGTGGAGGTGCTCTCCAGCGTGGATGTGTTGGTGTTGCTTGAGGTCTATAGCGCCGGGGAGGATTCCATTCCCGGTGCCGACGGGCGCCACCTTAGTCGAAGCCTGCGGGTACGCGGCGCGGTGGAACCGATTTTTGTAGAGTCGGTGGATGATGCCCCCGATGTGGTACGGGACATTGTCAGGCCCGGCGATATTGTCATCACTCAGGGGGCCGGTAACGTGGGTGCCCTCGCTGGTGAACTGGCAAGGCGCAAGCTCCGTTAATGCCAAGCTTCGTTGATGAAAGGTAAAGCAGTGGTGAATGAAGAAAACCTTAAAACCGCGAATGCCAAAATCGCTCGCGCGCTGGGGCGAGTGGGCGTTTTGTACGGCGGCACCTCCGCCGAGCGTCCGATTTCACTCCAAAGCGGGGAGGCGGTACTGAAGGCGTTCAAACAAGCCGGCGTCGATGCGGTCGGACTGGACATTGGTAAAAACGCCATTGCTCAGCTTCAGGCGACACAGATGGATGTGGCCTTTTTAGCGCTGCACGGGCCGGGTGGAGAAGATGGTCGGATTCAGGCGTTGCTCGAATTCATGGGGATTCCCTACACCGGCAGCGATGTAACGGCCTCCGCCTTGGCGATGGATAAGCTGCGCAGCAAGCAACTGTGGACGGGCATTGGCCTGTCCACCCCGGAATTTTCCGTCTTGAACGCTGCCAGTGACTGGCACCAGATTATTAAAAACCTCGGTGGGGATGCCATCGTCAAGCCGGCCCACGAAGGCTCAAGTATTGGAATGGCCCGGGTGCAGAGTGGCGAAGAGCTGGCTCAGGCCTATGCCGAGGCGGCGCATTATGACGGCAGCGTTCTGGTCGAGCGGCTGGTCACCGGGGCCGAGTACACAGTTGCGATTCTTGACGGCGAAGCGTTGCCGCCGATCAGGCTCGAAACCGACCATCGCTTCTACGACTACGATGCCAAGTATCTGGCGAATGACACACGTTACTTGTGCCCCTGTGGGCTGGAGCCCGACCGGGAAGAGGCACTCAAAGCGTTGGCCTTGCAGGCGTTTGAAAGCCTCGGCTGTCGCGGATGGGGTCGGGTGGATGTCATGGCGGATCAGCACGGGCATTTTTACTTGCTGGAGGTGAACACCGTGCCGGGGATGACCAGCCATAGTCTGGTACCCATGGCCGCTAAAGCGGCCGGCATAACCTTCTCCGAACTGGTGTTGCGAATCGCCCGAGCCTGTCAGACGGAGTCATGAAGTCGAGGCCGGCCAAGCGGATTCCGGGGCAGCCGCGGGTGACGCCCCGGGGTGCTACACGGAAGGCCTCGCGGCGGCGCTCCTGGGGGGTGCAAATAGGAAGGGCACGTCGTTGGCTTTTGCCGATGGGGTTGGTGGCGGGGATGGCAGCCGCCGTGGCGTTCGCCGCCCAACCGGTGGCGGGGTGGTTGAACCGGCCGGTAGCGGAAGTCAGCGTCGAGGGGGCGTTTCGTTACCTTGATCGGAAGCAGGCCGAGAGTCTGCTGAGTAAACAATTGGGAGAGGGCTTTTTACAGTTGGATTTGGCTGGCATTAAGTCGGCGGTGGAGGCAAACCCTTGGGTGGAACGAGCGGCACTGAGCCGCCGTTGGCCGGACCAGCTCCACGTTCGAATTTATGAGCAGGAGCCGATTGCCCGCTGGGGGCAAACCGGATTCCTTAACCGCAGCGGCCAGATTATCAAGGTGGCCGAGCAGGAAAACCTGGCCTCGCTGCCGCTGCTTGAGGGCGCTGACCGGGACGCGGAACTGTTGATGGAGCGTTACCAGGATTTGGCGCAACTGTTGCGTTACAGGGGGCTGACGATTCGCTCCCTGCGCAGTGACCAAAACAATGCTTGGCAATTAACTCTGACCGATGGGGTAACGTTGATGATTGGGCGGAACCAGGTAGTAGAAAAGATGCAGCGATTCGCCACTGTCTTCGATCAACGGCTAACCGAGCATTGGAATAGAGTTGAACAGGTTGATTTACGCTACCACAACGGGGTAGCTGTCGATTGGAAAGAACAACAGGAAACGGAGCAGTAACCGTAACGATGGAAATCAGTGATATGCAAATGAGGTTCACACAATGGCCCAGGTAGCGGACAGCAAGATGATTGTTGGACTGGATATTGGCACCTCCAAGGTCGTGGCCATTGTTGGTGCGATCACGCCAGAGGGCGAGCTGGAAGTGGTGGGCATTGGTTCGCACCGTTCCAGCGGCTTGAAGAAAGGCGTGGTGGTCAATATTGAGTCCACGGTGCAATCCATTCAACGCGCGGTGGAAGAAGCCGAACTGATGGCCGGCTGTCAGATTCATTCGGTTTATGCTGGCATAGCGGGCAGTCATATTCGCAGCCTCAACTCCCACGGCATTGTGGCCATTAAGGACCGGGAGGTTTATCCGCAGGATTTGGAACGGGTAATAGATGCGGCTCAGGCGGTGGCGATTCCCGCGGACCAGAAAATTTTGCACATTCTGCCGCAGGAATTTCTGATCGACGACCAGGAGGGCGTGAAGGAGCCCCTGGGAATGTCCGGCGTGCGGCTGGAGGCCAAAGTCCACCTGGTGACTTGCGCAGTGAATGCAGCGCAGAACATTGAAAAATGCATTCGCCGCTGCGGGCTGGAGGTAGAAGACATCATTCTGGAGCAACTGGCCTCCAGCTTCTCCGTGCTCACTGAGGATGAAAAAGAGCTGGGTGTATGCGTTGTGGATATCGGTGGCGGCACCACCGACATTGCGGTGTTCAAAGAAGGGGCGATCCGCCACACCGGCGTCATCCCGATTGCCGGTGACCAGGTCACCAATGATATTGCGATGGCCTTTCGCACACCGACGCCCCACGCCGAAGAGATCAAAATCAAGTACGCCTGTGCCCTGGCCAAGCTGACCGGGCCGGATGAAACCATCAAGGTCCCGAGTGTGGGTGATCGGGAGCCGCGCGACCTGTCACGTCAAGCGTTGGCGGAAGTGGTAGAGCCTCGTTACGACGAGCTGTTCACGCTGGTACAGGCGGAGCTTCGCCGCAGCGGTTTCGAGGACCTGATCGCCGCCGGCATTGTGCTGACCGGCGGCACCTCAAAAATGGAAGGGGTTGTGGAACTGGCGGAAGAGATTTTCCACATGCCGGTGCGCCTGGGCGCGCCGCAGAACACGCGCGGACTGAAAGATATTGTGAATAATCCGATTTATTCCACAGGCGTTGGCCTTTTGCAGTACGCCATTAAACAACAGCAAGAGGGGAGGTCGATCACCCATGTCAGAGAGAACGACGAGTCCTGGTTCACTCGCTTAAAAAAGCTGTTTCAAAGTCATTTTTAATTTATTTTTCAATTTTGCTTTTGTTGATTTCAATTTGGTAAAGGAAGAAGGGGACATACTATGTTTGAGCTCGTAGACAACATTCCGCAAAACGCCGTAATAAAAGTGATTGGTGTCGGTGGTGGTGGCGGTAACGCCGTCAAGCACATGATCGACAGCAATATCGAAGGGGTTGAGTTCATCTGTGCCAATACCGACGCACAAGCGCTGAAAGACATCGACTCGCGCACGGTGCTGCAACTCGGTCACAGCATGACCAAGGGACTCGGCGCCGGTGCCAACCCCGAGGTGGGCCGCCAGGCCGCCATGGAAGACCGTGAGCGTCTCGCCGAAGTGCTGCGCGGGGCCGACATGGTCTTTATCGCCGCCGGCATGGGCGGTGGCACGGGCACCGGTGGAGCTCCGATCGTGGCGGAAGTGGCGCGCGATCTGGGTATCCTGACTGTGGCGGTGGTGACCAAGCCGTTCCCGTTCGAGGGGCGCAAGCGCATGGTCATTGCCGAGTCCGGCATCAAGGAATTGCAAGAGCGGGTTGATTCGCTGATCACCATCCCGAACGAAAAGCTGCTCTCCGTGCTGGGTAAGTCCACCAGTCTGTTAGACGCCTTCAAGGCGGCCAACAACGTGCTGCTGGGAGCCGTCCAGGGGATTGCCGACTTGATCATTCGCCCGGGCATGATCAACGTTGACTTTGCCGATGTGCGCACCGTCATGTCGGAAATGGGAATGGCGATGATGGGCACCGGTCACGCCACCGGCGAGAACCGTGCCCGCGAGGCCGCGGAGGCCGCCATTCGCAGTCCTCTGCTCGAAGATGTGAACCTACAGGGCGCGCGCGGCATCCTGGTTAATATCACCGCCGGTATCGACCTGTCTTTGGGCGAATACTCCGAGGTGGGCAATACCATTGAGGAGTTTGCCTCCACCGACGCCACGGTCGTGGTGGGTACGGTCATCGACCCGGAAATGTCTGACGAACTGCGTGTTACGGTGGTGGCCACCGGCCTTGGTGCGGTCAGAGAGGAAGAGAAACCCGCCGGCAAGACCAAGGTGGTGGTGGACAACACCCGCCGTAAAAACACCGGGGAAGTGGACTACAGCAGCTACGAGCGCCCCACAGTGATGCGGCAGAACGCCCAAGCCTCCGGGGGCCAGTCAGCCGCCGCCACGGCTCCGGCCACCGACAAGGAAATGGAATACCTGGATATTCCCGCTTTTCTGCGGCGTCAAGCGGATTAACCGCCTAAAAAGCCACCCTATATTAGGGCTGGCTTTCTAATAGGCTCAGACAATCACAGGGATTGTGATCTTTATATAGAACCTTTGGGCTGGGTGTTGTCATACTGTTGACACTAAATCTTGGGCTTCCGTAACGGTGTCCCTCGATGGGAGATGCGGCAGACGCTTAGGGGTGAACGCGTGTGAACGGCCTCACAGTGAGAGCAAGTTGCACGACCGGACAGCGTAAATCTGCGTAAATGTCACCAAATTAGTGCATTTTGGCGGGGCGTTCCGTAGTTGCCGAAATGAAAACTTGGTACAATTGCATACTTGTTACAACTCGCTGAAGCCCCCTCTCACCCGGCTTCAGCGCAGCCAAAGGTGGGCTACTAAGGGTAATGATCAGACAACGCACGCTCAAAAACGCCATCCGGGCTACCGGGGTTGGCTTGCATACCGGTCAGAAAGTATATCTGACCCTTCTACCGGCACCCGCGGATGCTGGAATCGTGTTCCGCCGGGTGGACCTGGACCCGGTCGTTGAGATCGAAGCGAAGGCCGAAAACGTGGGCGATACTACCTTGTCCACTACGCTGGTAAAGGGCGATGTTCGTGTC
The DNA here is from genome assembly GCF_039822625.1 of Marinimicrobium locisalis. Taxonomy (NCBI): domain Bacteria; kingdom Pseudomonadati; phylum Pseudomonadota; class Gammaproteobacteria; order Cellvibrionales; family Cellvibrionaceae; genus Marinimicrobium; species Marinimicrobium locisalis. Next base: position 26,610 of record NZ_JBDLLG010000009.1, on the reverse strand, counting down.
TCCACCGTTGAACACCTGCTGTCAGCGATGGCGGGTCTTGGCATCGATAACGCCATTGTAGAGGTCAGCGCACCGGAAGTGCCGATTATGGACGGCAGCGCCGGGCCGTTCGTGTTCCTGATTCAGTCCGCAGGCATTCAGGAGCAGGCCGTGGCCAAGAAGTTCATACGGATTAAAAAGCCGGTAACAGTTGAGGACGGCGACAAAACAGCCAGCTTCCTGCCGTTCAATGGCTTTAAAGTAAGCTTCTCGATTGAGTTTGACCACCCAGTATTCGAAGGTCGGAACCTTCAGACCTCAGTGGACTTCTCCAGCACCTCGTTTGTGAAGGAAGTGAGCCGGGCCCGCACCTTCGGTTTTATGCACGAAATTGAGTATCTCCGTTCCAAAGGTTTGGCGAAGGGCGGTAGCGTGGACAACGCCATTGTGGTCGATGATTACCGGATTCTGAACGAAGACGGCCTTCGCTACGAGGACGAGTTCGTCAAGCATAAGGTATTGGATGCCATTGGCGACCTCTACCTGCTCGGGAATAGCCTGATTGGTGAGTTTAAAGCGCACAAGTCCGGTCACGGTCTCAATAACAAGTCCCTGCGCCAGCTGATCGCACAGCGCGATGCCTGGGAAGTAGTGACCTTTGAGGACGAAAATGTGGCACCGATCTCCTATATGAAACCCTTGCTGGCGGTCTAATTCCACCACAGGGAGAGCGAAGTCGGTTAGAAAGGCAAAAGGCGAGGGCCGCGTTGGAAACAGCGCGGCCCTTTTCGTTAAAGTGTTGCGCTCATTGGCCGCTCCCTTGTGGTGAGGGTGTATTGGCATGGGAGAATTGGCAATCTACGGCTTTATATGCCATATTTACGTTTCCTCTTACTGTGGTCGTTGAGAAACAACACCCTTCAACGGTGCCAATAACGATAACACACTGATTTTCAAGACGTTTTACGCTTTTCTCTACGTTGGTTATCGTAATTGGTTATAAATTGGTCGACACTAGTCGGTATTGATATAAATAAACGTCATAAAATGACGACCAGTACTGTGCACTTCGGCAGCAAAAACGGGTAACATCCGATACATGAAGATCATTATTGTCAGTAAACAACATGGGCAGACCCGCAGCATCACCCTTGGTGGCTGGACTCGCGCGCTTCTGTCTATCTGCCTGCTGGGCATGCCGGTTACCGCTGCCGGTGTGTTGGGAGTGCAGTGGCTGAACGCCCAAAGTGGCGATAATGAAATGTTTACTGCCGAATCCCGGCGTGCCTGGGAGGCGACCCTTGCGGAGCAACAGGCGCAAGTAGAGCAAACTCGCGAGCAGGCGAGGAGCCAGGTGGCGGCTCTGACGCTGCGTATGGCCGAGTTACAGGCGCGCTTGATGCGCCTCGATGCCCTGGGCGAGCATCTCACCAGCATCGCCAACCTCGATGAAGGCGAATTCGATTTCAGTCAGCCCCCCGCGTTGGGCGGCCCGGAGACGGCCACCATTGGTGACCCCTACAACCCGCCGGACTTTATTGAGGTTATTGATCAGCTTTCAAGCCAGATTGAGAACCGCGAACAACAGTTGGCGACGCTCGACGCGCTGCTGGCCAAACGTAAACTCCAAGACGACATCTTCATTGCCGGGCGTCCGATCAAAAAAGGCTGGATGTCTTCCCGCTTTGGCCGTCGCACCGACCCCTTCACCGGCCAAGTCGCGTGGCATGGCGGCGTGGATTTCGCCGGTAAGGACGGGTCTGAAATTATCTCGGTTGCCGCCGGCGTCGTGACCTGGTCCCAGGATCGTCACGGCTACGGCCAAATGGTTGAAATCAACCATGGCGGCGGTTTCACCACTCGTTACGCCCACAACAAAGAAAATCTTGTAAAAGTGGGCGATGTGGTCAAAAAAGGTCAAATCATCGCCCTTATGGGCTCAAGCGGCCGTTCTACCGGCCCCCACGTACACTTTGAAGTGTACAAAAACGGCCGCGCGGTCGATCCCGCCACCTATATACACCGCGCCAGCCGTTAATTTCCCGCCACTTCGCTTGCTTTCGCGAGCCACTTTCGGTTTACTCGTCGGTTTTCCGACGAGGTGATAGTCGTTCATCCGCAAAAGACTCAATTACGGGAATAACAATGATCGGTAAATTAACGAAATCCATCTTCGGCTCCAAAAATGACCGCGAGCTGAAGCGGATGCGTAAAGTCGTCGCCAAAATCAATGACATGGAGGCGGATTTCGAATCCCTGAGCGATGAGGAGCTGACCGCTAAGACAGCGGAATTCAAGCAGCGCCACGAGCAGGGTGAAACTTTGGAGCAGTTGCTGCCCGAGGCGTTTGCCGCTGTACGTGAGGCGAGTAAGCGCTCACTGGGCCTAAGGCACTTTGATGTCCAGCTGATCGGTGGGATGGCTTTGCACGAAGGCAAAATTGCCGAGATGCGCACCGGTGAAGGTAAAACCCTGGTCTCGACTCTGCCCTGTTACCTGCACGCCATCACCGGCCGTGGGGTTCATGTGGTCACCGTGAACGATTACCTGGCCAGCCGCGATGCCGCCTGGATGGGAAAGGTCTACCAACGTCTCGGGCTGAGTGTGGGGGTCATTCGCTCCATGCAGCCGTCTGCTGAAAAGCGCGACGCCTACGCGGCGGACATCACCTACGGCACCAACAACGAGTTCGGTTTTGACTATTTGCGCGACAACATGGCGCTCAGTCTGAAAGACAAGGTCCAGCGCCCGCTCAACTTTGGCGTGGTGGATGAGGTCGACTCCATCTTGATCGACGAAGCCCGCACCCCGCTGATTATCTCCGGGGCGGCCGAGAACAGCTCCGAGCTGTATCAGCGCATGTGCAAGCTGATACAGAGCCTCCACCCGGTGCCCGAAGGCGGCGAAGAAGGCGACTACACCATTGATGAGAAGAGCCGACAGGTCGAAATGACCGAACAGGGCCACCAGAAAGTTGAGGAACTGCTGTCCCAGTCGGGCCTGTTGCCCGAAGGGGAAAGCCTCTACGCCGCCACCAACCTGAACTTGCTGCACCACGTTAACTCCGCCCTGCGGGCCCACGCCTTGTTCCGCCGTGACGTGGAGTACATTGTGCAGAATAATCAGGTGGTGCTGATTGATGAGCACACCGGGCGGACTATGGCCGGGCGCCGTTTGTCCGATGGCCTGCACCAGGCTATCGAGGCAAAGGAGGGCGTGACCATTCAGAGCGAAAGCCAGACGCTGGCCTCTACCACCTTCCAGAATTACTTCCGCCTCTATCCGACCCTCTCCGGCATGACCGGCACGGCGGACACCGAAGCCTTTGAATTCCGGGAAATCTACGACCTGGACGTGGTGGTGATTCCTACCAACCAGCCCAAGCAGCGGATTGACCTGAATGATGTGGTCTACCTGACGGTGGAAGAAAAGTACGACGCTATCGTCGAGGACATCAAAAAGCTGCAGGAGAAAAAGGCGCCGGTTCTGGTGGGCACCGCCTCCATTGAAACCTCCGAGGAAATGTCTAAGCGCCTGAAGCAATCGAATATCGAGCATCAGGTTTTGAACGCGAAGTACCACGAGTACGAGGCGGAAATTATTGCCCAGGCGGGTAGCCCCGGCGCGGTGACCATTGCCACCAACATGGCCGGCCGCGGTACCGACATTGTGCTCGGTGGTAACTGGGAAGCGGAAGTGGCCAAGCTGGAAAACCCCACTGAGGAGCAAATTGAAGCGATCAAGGCCGACTGGCGCAAGCGTCACGAACAGGTGATCGAAGCCGGTGGCTTGCACGTTATCGGCACCGAGCGGCACGAGTCCCGCCGTATCGACAACCAATTGCGGGGCCGCTCCGGCCGGCAGGGGGATCCGGGGGTGACCCGTTTCTACCTGTCCATGGAAGACAGCCTCATGCGCATTTTCGCCTCCGACCGTATTCGCAGCTTCATGCAGGCGTTGGGGATGGAAAAAGGCGAGGCCATTGAGCACCGCATGGTGAACAACGCCATTGAAAAAGCCCAGCGCAAGGTGGAAGGCCGCAACTTCGACATCCGCAAGCAGCTGCTGGAGTTCGACAACGTCGCCAACGACCAGCGTCAGATCATCTATCAGCAGCGCAATGAGCTGCTGGAGGCGGAAAGCATTACCGACACCATCAACTCCGTGCGCGGGGATGTGGTGGATGAAATCGTCAGTGAACACATCCCGCCCCAGAGCCTCGAAGAGCTGTGGGACGTCCAGGGGCTGGAAAAACGCCTGGAGCAGGAGTTCGGCCTACGCCTACCGGTCGCCGAGTGGTTGGAAGAGGACGACAAGCTGCACGAGGAAAATCTGCGCGAGAAGCTGCAGAAGGAAGTGCAGGGCGCTTATGATGCCAAGTGTGCGCGCATCGGGCCGGTGATGACGGAAATCGAGAAGCAGGTCATGTTGCAGGTGTTGGACAACGCTTGGAAGGAGCAGCTGTCGAACATGGACCACCTGCGTCAGGGTATTAACCTGCGCTCCTATGCACAGAAAAACCCGAAACAGGAGTACAAGCGCGAAGCGTTCTATTTGTTCCAGGGGATGCTGGACAAGGTAAAGCACGAGGTAATCCATCTTCTGGCCCGGGTTGAGCCGGTGAGCCGTGAGCAGATGGAGGAGATGGAGCGCAAGCGGCGCGAGGAGCGCGAGAAGCAGCAGATGCAACTCCAGCACGACGAGGTCTCTGCCCTGGGAGGCGGCCGTCAGCAGGCGGCCGAGCAGCCCGCGGGCGAAGGCGAACCGGGCGGGCAGCCGTTTGTGCGCGAAGGCCGCAAAGTGGGCCGCAACGATCCCTGCCCGTGTGGTTCCGGCAAGAAGTACAAGCAGTGTCACGGTAAGTTGGGCTGATTTTAGCGTTGACTTGTTTTTAAGCTGTTTATTGACATGAGGTCCAGGCCGGAGTGGGGCATACCGTTTGGGGACCCGCCGTAAACCCATCCCTGGGGGCTTCTCATCGGCATCCATGCCTCAGAGAGTCCCCAAACGGTATGCCCCACTCCGGCCTTCAGTGCCAGTAGCGTCTAATACAGATGTGTAACGCGTAGGGTAGGTAAGCGCAGCGCCACCTACCATTTATTTCGGTCGTCTTCTAAAGGGATAGAACAAAAGGTAGGCGGCGCTTCGCTTACCAACCCTACGAACTACAAGCATAACGGGGAGTTCGCCCCCTGAGCCGGACTCGACAATTTCACTAAACAACAATCTGTCATTGACCCAAACAACAAACGGAGTTTTTCGATGGCCGTTGGCGAATACCCCTTTCCCTCCATGCCCCCCGTGGCAGGCGTCAAACTGGCGACCGCCAGCGCCGGCATCAAAAAGCCCGGGCGGCAGGACGTCGTACTGATCGAACTGGCCGAAGGCAGCCGCACCGCCGGCGTGTTCACCCTCAACGCCTTCTGCGCCGCCCCGGTCACCCTGTGCCGCGAATACCTCAAAGCCGCCAGTACCCGCTACTTGGTGATCAACTCCGGTAACGCCAACGCCTGCACCGGCGCACGCGGCCGGCAGGACGCCATCGCCACCAGCGAAGCCGTGGCCAAACTGGGGGGCGTTCAGGCCGACCAAGTGCTGCCATTCTCCACCGGCGTTATCGGCGAACCGCTGCCCATGGAGAAAATCACCGCCGCCTTGCCCCGGGCCCACGAAAGCCTGGGCGACACCGGCTGGGAAGCCGCCGCCAAAGCCATCATGACCACCGACACCCGCCCCAAAGGGTTTACCGGGCAGATCCAGCATGATGGCCACACCATCACCGTCAATGGTATTGCCAAGGGCGCGGGCATGATCAAACCCAATATGGGTACCATGCTGGCCTACATCGCCACCGATGCCGACATCGCCCAGCCCGTGCTGGATGACCTGTGCAAGGAGGCCGCCAACCGCTCCTTCAATCGAATCACCATCGACGGCGATACCTCCACCAATGACTCCTGCATCTTGATGGCCACCGGTAAAGCGGGCGCAGCGGGTGTCAACGAAGCCGAAGGCATCTTGTACGAGAAGGTCCGAGAGCTGATCGTTCGGGCCCATGAATACCTCGCCAAGTGCATCGTGGCTGACGGGGAAGGCGCCACCAAGTTCGTCACCCTGGAAGTCTCTGGAGGCGCTACGGGCGATGAGTGCCTGCAGGTGGGGTATGCGGTCGCTCACTCACCACTGATCAAAACCGCCCTGTTTGCCTCCGACCCCAACTGGGGGCGGATTGTGGCCGCCGTGGGTTATGCCGGTGTGCCGGGGCTCGATGCCAACGCGGTCCGCATTCACCTCAATGACACTCTGATCGTCGAAAATGGCGGTCGTGCCGACAGCTACACCGAAGAACAGGGCCAGGCAGTGATGGATCAGGCCGAGATCATTATCCGCATCGATTTGGGCCGAGGCTCGTCCGCGGAGACGCTATGGACGACTGACTTGTCCCATGAGTACGTTCGCATCAATGCCGACTACCGCAGCTAGAGGTTGAGCGTGAGCCGGGTCGTGCGAGTGGCAGTGGGGGTTGTTCAGGGGGCGGACGGGCGCATCCTGATCGCCCGGCGATCGGATGACGCCCACCAAGGGGGGCTCTGGGAGTTTCCCGGCGGCAAAGTGGACCCCGGTGAGACCTTGGCTAAGGCGCTCGCGCGTGAGCTGCGCGAAGAACTGGCGATTGATGTACTCGCCAGTGAGCCGTTGATCGAGATCCGTCACGACTACCCGGACAAGTCCGTGTGGCTTCAGGTGTGCCGCGTCACTGCGTTTGAGGGCGAGCCTCAGGGGGCGGAAGGGCAGCCGGTGCAATGGGTTCAGCCCGAAGCTTTACCGGGGTTCGCCTTTCCCGCCGCCAACCGACCGATCGTCAACGCCATCCGCTTGCCCCGGACCCTGTTGATCACCGGAGAGGCCGACTCCTCGGTGGATTGGAGCCTTCGCCTTGAATGGGCACTGACGCAGGGGGTCTCCTGGGTGCAGGTTCGGGCCCCTGGGCTTTCGGATCAGGAGTATCACGAGCGCCTGGACCGGGCGCTGGCCCTGTGTCGACCCAGAGGCGTGAAGGTGCTCGCCCACGGCGACGCCTCTCGAGCCCGGGCCGACCTGGACGGTGTGCATTTCAATAGTGAGGCGCTTAGGGCTTGCCGTGAACGCCCGGTGGCTGAGTCCGCATGGTGGGGCGCGTCCTGTCATTCACCCGATGAGTTGCGTCAGGCGGCGCGACTGGGGGTAGATTACGCGTTGCTGTCACCGGTTCTGCCGACTAGCTCTCACCCCGACGCCCAACCTCTGGGCTGGGCTCGGTTCGCCGACTGGGTGGCCGCCGCGCCTATGCCGGTCTACGCCCTGGGAGGCGTGACCGAAGCGCATCGAGCCCAGGCTTTGGCCAGCGGGGGGCAGGGAATTGCGGGCATTGGCTTTGCTTGGAGCCCGGTTACTAGCCAGCGTTAGCGCTCCAGGTCTTCATCGTTGATGTCTACCGGCTCGCCGGGGATTTTGTGGTTTTCGCTGGCCCATTCGCCCAGGTCGATCAGCTTGCAGCGTTCGCTGCAAAAGGGGCGGTAGGGAAAGTCTTCGGTCCACAAGACTTTTTTGCCGCAGGTCGGGCAGTCGAGTTGAAGGGGCTCGGGCGTTCTTTCGGTCATGGCTCGGGTCCGGGTCGGGTTTATCGGAGCCCCTTATAGCATTGCCATGGGTTTCGATTCAATCGTCCTGACGGATGATGGTCAGTTGAATGGTACCGACACGGAAACCCCATTTGCGCAGAATGGACTGGTTAATGATAGTGTCGTCGTCGACTCGCCACATCCAGTCTTCTACCGACACTTCCAGCTTTCGGTCCTTGTAGTCCACTTCAAGGACGTAGTTCATTTTCATGGCATTGCCGCTGACAACCGCTTCGCCGGGGCCGACCACATCGCCGGCGGTGGCCCGGTAGCGGCCTTCCCCGGTGGGCTCGAGCCGCCAATTCCGATGCTGAATCTCCCCGTCGTTGAACTCAAAACGCTCCGCCAGGTAGCCCACGCCGCTGTTGTCCCAGCTCGCTTCAATGGTGGCATTAAAATAGCGGGTGACCTTTCCCCCACGATTTTTGAGCACGCCGTGTGCGGTCAGGGAGCCCTGAAAAAACTCCTCAAGGGTCAGCGTCGGTTCATTGCCTTTGTACTCCTGTACATCGGTGGAAGAGCAGGCGCCAAGGGTCAGTAAAAGGCTGAGGAAAAGGGCACGCATAGAGGCCTCCTGGTAATTGGCTGGGCCCCTGGAGGAAACGTTCTAGAACAAGTCCGTGAACGTGATCCCCAGGCCCACCGCCGTGGTGTGATGGTTGTAATCGATCAGACTGTGGCCGTAACCGTTGAACACCTTTAGGTAGCCTCGGACCGTAGAGGAAACCGGAAAGCTCCACCCGAGCTCAAGAGCGCCGCGATTCTCAGTGCGTAGATTGTTGCGCACCATCAGACTGATGATATTGTCTTTACGTTGGTAGGCGGCGGACAGTTCAAAATTCCCCATGTATTTTTCAATATCCGGGTTGTCGTCGCCGGTGGGGTCATCGGGCCCATCCCCTTCGTCTTCGGGAATGCGGTACCAGGGGTTGATGGCGAAAGCGAAGGAGCCGCGCTCGAACACGCTACTGACCATAATCCGGTCCCAACTGCGGGAAAGGTCGCCGCTTTGGCCATTGGATTGATGGGCAATGGTTGCTTCGTTGATGACATTGCGAAAACCGAATATTTCCCAGTCATTGATAAAACTGAGAATCAGCTCCGGTTGGTGATTGGTTTCCCGAAAGGGGCGGGATATGTCACGGTTATAGGCCTGCCATAGGGAATGATTGGTGTAGCCCATATACAGGTGGCCGTTATCGCCAAAGAGGCCTTCGCGGATCAGTATTTTAACACTGAGCTGAAACTCCACTTCGGTGCTTTGAGGGGCGGCCAGTGGGCTCCCGGCGGCCTCGTAAGGGGCGGTATTTCGGTCGACCTGATAACTGACCGGCAGGAGGTAGTTCCGCTTGTGAGGGGTGAGCAGAAACCGGTTGGAACGGTTTAACGCTTCCATGCTTAAACGACGGTCCAGCAGCCGGCGATTGCCCGTGGGGCTACGGCTTTCTTCTGCGGTCGCGCTTTCCAGGCTGAGGGTGTTGAGCGCATCGTTCACGGACGGCTGCTGCTCGGCCTCCCCCCGGGTCAGCCTGTTGCAAGCCGAGCGCATATCGGCCACCGACACATCCCGTCCCGCGCCAATGACCGCCAACTTCAGGCACTGTTCCATTGCCTCTTCTGGCAGGCTCTGTGCCTTTTCGGATGGGGTATTATCTTGGGCGTTTGCGCAAAGGGACGCCAAAAGGAACGTTAACGTCGTCACGGTGCGATAGGTGGTAAACATTGTCAGTCTCCCAGACCAGATTTCAACTTCCCAATGATAAAGCAGGAGCCTAAGGATACAGGAAATTGGCAGGCGCCGATGGGGTTGGCTTGAGACTAAACAAAGAAAAAGCGAAAAGGAAAAGAGGCTACTCTGGCAGTTGCGATAACCAACGCTCTCGATCCCGCTCCAGCCAAATGGCGAGCAGGGCAATGCCATTCCCCACCGCCTGTAGATAGACATCAATGATATCGGTGGCGACCTGGAAAAGGCGGGCGCTGTCGGCGCTAATAGGGCCACCGCTGAGCACATCATTTTCGACCATATTGAGCAAGAACATTAGTTTCAGTTCGTAGCGCTTAAGCTCGCCCAGCTGACCGAACTCCGGTCCCAACACTTGCTCGAGCCGGCGAATTTGGTGACGGAGCTTTTCATTATTGACCTTAGTATTTTGAATAACGTAGCGCAGCTTATTGTCGTGGTGTGGATCGCAGTATCCGATGGCGGCAGCGTAGCTGGCAAGGGCGCGAATGCGACCGATCTGCTCCACCACAGAGGGCATCATTCGGGTGCAGAAGTGTACCAGCTCGAGGGTCTGCACTCGGGTGGGAATTTCCATTGCCTCCCCCTGGGGCTCAGACATCGGCGTTTCCAGAGGACGGGAGAGGCTGATCAGCATGGCCAGAAGTTGTTCCACCAAGTGGCAGTGCAACTCATAGTTGTCGATGACGCTATCGCTGTGCCAATCCCGGCTGATGGTCAGCCAGGCGGTGTGCAGGTTGTCTCGCTCGCGCTCCGATAGCAGCGCCGTTCCCCGAGTAAACGCTTGAAGCATCAGTAGTCGCCGCTCAAGGGTTTGTTGAAGGCGGTTGAACTCGGGCTGAAACTGTTTGTTGCCGCCGAGCATGGCCATGCTCATGCCCCGGTGGCGCTGGGAGCCCTTGATCATCTGGACCAATTGTCGAATCAGGTTCAGGGCCTCCTGGCGTAAGCGGTAGTCCTCGGCAAAGCGCGTGAATGGGGCACGGTCAATGCCTGCTTCTGGGGCGGAATTGGCTTGGGTTTGCGCTGTCATGGTGCGTTTGTTGTCCCAGTTCGTGTTGGTAGGCCCAAAGCACGGGGGTGCTTTATGGCTGGGGCTGCACCCGGTAAATTAGCAACACTTATGCCAGGACACCGTCCAGGATCATCATTAGCCCGAAGCCGGCCATCAGGGAAAAGGTGGCCGCGTTTTCGTGTCCGTCCCGGTGAGTGGCGGGTATGATTTCATTGCTAATGATAAACAGCATCGCGCCGGCGGCCCCCCCTAAGATCCAGGGGAGCATGGGAATGGCGATAGATACCAGCGTGGCGCCAAACAGCCCGCCCAATGGCTCCACCAACCCCGTCAATACCGCTACGGTAAAGGCGACCAGGCGGGAGTAACCCAGGGTCAGAATTGAGACGGCAATGGCCAAACCTTCTGGGATATTTTGAAGAAAAATACCAGTCGCAAGAGGAATGCCGTTGGACAGGTTACCCTCGGCAAAGCCCACGCCCACCGCCATGCCTTCCGGGAAATTGTGTAGGGTGATGGCTATTACGAACAATGAGATGCCACTCATCCGCTTCTTCTCCCAATGGTCCCTTCCCTTGAGAAAGTTTTCATGGGGTGTGTAGTGGTGAATCAACGCTAGAATGACGGCGCCGAGAATCATGCCGGCCACCACAATGGAAACCGCCATTTCCGGGCTATAGTCCATGGCTTCGGCCTGCTCGGTGCCGGGAATCAGCAACGAGAAAACGGAGGCGGCCAGCATTACCCCGGCTGCGGAGGCCAGCAGCATGTCCTGCGCCCGGTTGGAGATTTTACGGACGAACACAATGGCGGCAGCCCCCATTGTGGTGCCGAAACTGGCAATCACACTGGCGGCGAAGCCCAGCAGGATAACGTTGACGTTGCTTTGAATCATAAACTCTCTCATTGCCTCCCGGCGCTCGGGAGTTTGTCTTTATTCGATATTCGACGTCACGGCGCGGCCGGCGTGGAAGCCCGGGCCGGTTGCCAAAACAGACCGGGTCACCCACTATATAGCGTAATTAAAAAGCAAGTCGCCACATTCTGACACAAGAGGAGCAAACCCGCATGAGTGAAGATCATCGTCGGCGCTATTCGAGCCCCGTGGTGGACGGGGTAGGAAAATCGGCCAGCCGGGCCATGTTACGTGCGACCGGTTTTACCGATGAGGATTTCTCCAAGCCCCAGGTGGGCATTGCCTCCACCTGGAGCAACCTGACCCCCTGCAATATGCACATTGACGGCCTGGCCCGGGAAGCCTCATCCGGTGCCGATAGCGCGGGCGGCAAGAGCCTGATTTTCAATACCATTACCGTCTCCGACGGCATTGCCAACGGCACGGAGGGCATGAAGTACTCGCTGGTCTCCCGGGAAGTGATCGCCGACTCCATTGAGACCGTGGCCGGTTGTGAAGGCTTTGACGGCTTGGTGGCCATCGGTGGCTGCGACAAGAACATGCCCGGTTGCCTCATGGGCCTGGCGCGCCTCAACCGGCCTTCGGTATTTGTTTATGGTGGCACCATCAAACCGGGCAAGGGCCATACGGACATTGTTTCGGTCTTCGAGGCCGTGGGCGCGCACGCCAAGGGCGACAAGTCGCTCATCGAGGTCAAGCAAATTGAGGAAACCGCTATTCCGGGGGCCGGCTCCTGCGGCGGTATGTACACGGCCAACACCATGGCCTCGGCCATTGAGGCTCTGGGCATGAGTCTGCCGGGAAGTTCCGCCCAGAACGCAGAGGACAATGACAAACTGGCCGATTGCCGGGCGGCTGGGGCCGCGGTGCTTACGCTTCTGGAGAAAGACCTAAAGCCCCGCGATATTATGACCCGTGAGGCTTTTGAAAACGCCATCACAGTGGTGATTGCCCTGGGCGGCTCCACCAATGCGGTGCTGCACTTGCTGGCGTTGGCTCATACCGCTGGCGTCGAACTGACCCTGGAAGATTTCACTCGCATCGGCAAACGCGTGCCGGTGCTGGCGGACCTGCGCCCCAGCGGCCACTTTATGATGAGCGAACTGGTGGCAATTGGCGGTATCCAGCCCCTGATGAAAACGCTTTTGGAGGCCGGCTTGCTGCACGGGGATTGTATGACGGTCACCGGTCAGACCCTGGCGGAGAATCTCTCTACCGTCGCTCCCTATCCAGACGATCAGACCATCATTCACGCGCTTGAGAAGCCGGTGAAGGCGGACAGCCACCTGCGCATTCTGCGGGGTAATCTGGCGCCCACCGGTGCGGTGGCGAAAATTACGGGCAAGGAGGGCACCTGGTTCTCCGGTAAGGCGCGGGTGTTCGCCTCGGAGGAGGATGCCACCGCCGGGATTATGGAGGGCACAGTGGTGTCCGGCGATGTGGTGGTGATTCGCTACGAAGGCCCGAAGGGCGGTCCGGGGATGCGGGAGATGTTGACGCCCACCTCCGCCATCATGGGTAAGGGCCTGGGGGATTCGGTGGCGCTGATTACCGATGGTCGCTTCTCCGGCGGCAGTCACGGTTTCGTCGTTGGCCATGTGACGCCGGAGGCGCAGGACGGAGGTCCGATTGCGCTGGTGGAAGATGGCGATGAGATTGTGATCGATGCGGAGGCGGATACGATGACTCTGAGTGTGGATGACGCGGAGCTGGAGCAACGCCGCCAGCGCTGGCAGGCGCCGCCGCCCCGATATCAGCGCGGGGTATTGGCCAAATACGCCAAGGTTGTCAGCTCCGCTTCCGAGGGGGCCGTGACCGATCAATAACGTTCTTTGCAAAGCCATTGTTTCCATTGGTGCGACCCGCCGACGTTGGCTGGCTCTGGTGGTCGTGCTTGCCCCCGCTGCGTGGGCCAACGAGATGGACCAGGCACCGGTACTTCAGGAACTAGTGGTCACCTCGACCAAACAGCCCCGTGAGCTGGAGGAGCTCACCGGCTCGGTGACCCTGAAGGGAGAGCGCTGGCTGGAGCGGCACATCCCCCTGTCGGTGTCCCGCCTGGCGGCACACACACCGGGTCTGTCCACGGTGAACAGTGGCGGTCGCAACCCCACCGCGCTGGTCATGCGCGGCATGCGGGTGGCCTCGGTGCAGGCCAATGACCTGGAAGGCGATGGCGGCACTGTTGCCCGTTATATCGATAACATTCCTTTGCAGGGGAGTTTTTTGCCTCCCGATTTGCCTTGGATTGACTTGACCCGTGTCGAGGTCATGAAAGGTCCCCAGAGCATCCTCTACGGCAGTGACTCACTGGCGGGGCTGGTTCGTTACGTGACCACCAAGCCCGACCCGGATAAGCCGGGCGGATCCCTGGCGCTCACGGCCAGCGACACCGCGCACAGCGATTCGCTCGGTGGCTCGGCCACCTTAGTGGCGAACCTGCCGCTGGCCGAGGGCAAGGCGGCCTCGCGTCTGGCGCTGGGAGCGGATCACGAGGCGGGATTTATCGACAACGATGTTCTGTTGAGCGGCCCGGCCCGGGATATCAATGCCGCTTCCGGCGAACAAGGGCGGCTGTCGTTCCTGTGGGCGCCCCACGAGCGGCTGAAAGCGCAGGCAAGCGTTCATTATCACCAGCGACGGGTGGAGGATCGGCAGGCCACCAATGCCGCTTTTACCGGTGACCCCTACAAGGCCTCCAGCCGCTACCTTCAGCCCTCCGACACGAGCCTCGGTCTGGCCAACCTCACACTGGAGTACCAATGGCAATGGGCCCAGTTGACTTTGATTCACAGCCATTACGACTATGAGACCCAACGCCAGGCAGATCAGACCGACTTTTTGCTGACGCTGGACGAACGCAGCGGCTCGTCTTTCTATTCCACGTATGAGGATTTTTCGGCCCTGACGCTGAGTGACTTCAAGGTGAGCAAAACCGCCAGCGAAGTACGCTTGTCGTCTCCATTGGAGGCGAAGCAGTGGCTATGGTTGTTGGGTGCCACTCACAGCCGGGACCGAGTGGACGGAGAGGTGACCGATGAAGTCCCAGGCTTTTCTGAATTTTTCGGCGTGGCCGAGAGCCTCCCGGATTATCGCGCCCGCCAGCGTGAGCGGCTGAGCGAGCGGGCGCTCTATGCTGAGTCCAGCTATCGGCTGAACGAGGCTTGGCAAGTGACTGTGGGGGGCCGTTACTATCGGCAATCGGATGATTTGGGGCAATGCTCCATGCTGCCGCTGATCGAACGCCTGAGTGGCAACAACGACCCCGCATTTCTGTGCAATGATGATGAAGCGCACGACAGCGGTTTCCTCTGGAAACTGTCGGGACGCTATCGTGCTTCTTTCGGCGGCCACTGGTACGGCGCTTTTTCCGAAGGTATCCGCCGCGGCGGTAGCAACGCACTGCCCACAGACATCGACCACCACCGATTCTACGGCCCCGACCGGGTGGACCATTACGAGGTGGGTTTCCGCTCTGGCAGCTTGTGGCAAAAAGCGTCCTTGTCGGCGGCACTGTATTACGTGGACTGGACTGACATTCAAATCTCCACCTGGATCCCCGAAGGCTATCCGGTGCTCGCCAACGCCGGCGGCGCCCGGATAGCGGGTGTTGAGGTGGAAGGGCGCATGGCATTGGGCTCCCATTGGGGGTTGGCAATGGGCGCCTCCTACAGCGATGGAGAGTTGCGGGAGCCTGTCAGCGAGCTAGTCGCCGGGGAAGCGAGCGCGCGTCGAGGTGACCGTCTCCCGGGCTCGCCCCGGCGCCAGTGGCACCTGACGCTGGACAGTCAGCACCGGTTTGACGCTGTTGAAGTGGATACTTTAGTATCCTTGACGTCGATGGGGGAGGTGACCACCGCATTGAACCCGGCGTTCGTCCGCTACCAACGGTTGCCGGCGCACACCTCTGTGGCGGTTCATCTAGGCATGACGGTGGACGCTTGGCGCTGGACCTTGGCGGTTGATAATTTACTGGATGAGCGCGCCGTTATCGGCGTACGTCATCCAAGAGATTACGGAGCGAGTGGGCGCTTCGAAAATATCACCCGACCACGGACGGTAACGGTGGGAGCGCGTATACGTTTCTAGGATCTTATTCACACCTCCGGCAAATGTCGTTGTAAGGGCATTGATGGACGATCATCACAAACGACTCAGGAAACAACAGGAAGCTATTCATGCACGATCTATGCAATCCTCTACGAATCGACGTACCGCGCGGCGGCTCGAAAATCGCATCCGTTGATCTCTACCCCTCTCTACCCGAAGACGGCGAGGCCGCCGCCTGGCCCATGGCCGACGTCACAGACCACCAGTTTTGCCCGTTCTCCGGGCTTGTTGTCGGCTTTGATGTGGAATCCACTGCAGATGAACGGCATTACGAACAGGCCGTGCTTGTGATTCATATTGCGCAAAAAGTGCAAACGGACGTCGGTCGCTGGAGCTTCTTTATGAGTGGCATCCAGTATGAGCCGGGCCGTGGTGATACGCAGCACGATATTGACACCCAAGTCTCGGCCGACGGACAGACCTTGACTATGACACTGCGCAACGTCGGGGTGGATAATGAGGCAGTGGACTTCAGCTACCTCGCACTGTATCGGGATCGACAGTCCGGCGAGTGTCAGATTTATACCTCCAAGGACCCGAGCATTCGAATCGGGCGTCCGCCGGCGCCCTGACGGAAACGTTAGTCTAGGGGCAGGCCGATGCATGCTCCACGGCGGGCGGCTCCGAGCGGGAAAAGAGGTTCTTGCCACAGAGTGGTCTAAACCAGGGGAAGGAAAACCACGCCGAGCCCATTCCGCTGCTGATTGCCTTGCGCGCGGCCAGCTCTGCCGAGATGTGTTCTCCGGCTAGGGTGTACACCAGCGCGCCGGTATAGTGAGTCTCTCCGTTGTCCGGGTCGCTTTCACGAGCGTGCTGATACGCCTCGATCGCCGCCGTGTGACGATCGGAGTGGGCGAGTGCTTGAGCGCGGAGGCGAAGGGACAGCGGGTCCCGAGCAGACTCAGTGGCGTCTACTAGCCGTTGGTAGAGACGTCGGGCGCGGTCCTCATCACCGGCTAGTTGTGCGGCATCGGCCAGATTCAACAATGTTTGGGTATCCTGTGGAGCCCGCTTCATCGACTGCTTAAACAATTGCTCCGCTTGCGGGTATTTCTCCTCAAGTAGATACACCAGCCCCAGGTTATTGAGCGAGATGGCACTGGGCCTTTGATCGAGCACCTGCCTGAAGGAGTGCTTGGCCGCTTCCAGCCGACCCTCCCACAATGCAATGACACCCCTGAACGCGGTGACTTTATGGTAGTCGGGGTTGAGCGTGTGGGCGAGGTTGATATGCTTCCATGCTTGGCCTGTGTTTCCCTTCAGCCAATGGGCCATTGCCAGCCGGTGGTGGTTATGAATGCTCGGTCTTAGCTGAACACTCTCCTTAAATTGGTGTATTGCCGCGTCGTATTCGCCTCGAGAGAGTGCCAGGCTCCCTTGGAGCTCAGCGATTTTCCCCGGTTCGCTTCCAGTCTCTTTCAGCCGATCTATTTCCTTTTCGGCAAGCTCGTAATCATTCTGAGCGAGCGCGAGCGAAAACCGGTTTAAGGTGTGGCGCTCGTCTGTCGAGTCATATCGAGTCGGCAAGAATGCTTCAAGCCGATCAAGAAGCCGGGTATCCCCGGTCTCATGGTAGAGGTCCAGAGCTATTTCGCGATACAACGTTTGAATGCTCTCATTTTGCGTCGTTTTTCGCCCCAAACGCTCGAGCGAGTTCAGTTGTTCTGCGCTGGCGCCTTGAGAGAGGTACGCCTGATACTGTTTAACGAACTCCATATAGTCGGCCTCTTTCGGAAGAGCCATCTTGCTTGAGCTGTGGAGCTGATAAAGTTGCCTCACATGTTGTTGTACGGTTTCCGCCAGTATGCTGTAGCGATCTACTGGGGCCCGATAAGTCAGGGTGGCTACCACTTTAAGACGCGGACGCTCAGCGGAATGAGTAAGCCGGCTTAGGGTAACGTCACACCATCTTGGTTCGCAGAGCACATCCGCAGTAATCAGCTCTTCGGCTCCTACAGCCAGTAAAAGCTCGCGGGGCTTGCCCGACAAACCATCGAGCTCAAAGCGGGGGACAAGCTCAACGTTCTCTAACCCCAGCACGCCTTGTTGAGAGGCGTGATAGACGGTGCCCAAGAGCAGTTGCTCCTGCTCCTCGCCCAAGTTGGCGGAGGCGGATAAGCGTGGCACTAAGACAGCCGTGGGTTGAACATCAAAAGAAAATGCCTGAAAAAGTGTGATACCCCCAGTCAGTAACACTATTCCAACCGCCGCGCCAGGAAACCACCACTGCCGAGCTCGGCGGCCTAATGGCTTGAGGGGCCCCGTTTTTGCCGCGAGCGGACGCTTGAGGTCGGGCGGCAGGTTTGAGGTGGGCTCGCCCGGAGGGTCCGTCCAGTTAAGCGAATTATTGGCGCTCATGCTGCGTTGGTAGACGGTCTCCAGCGCGCAGTAGACACCATGAATGTCCCCGGGGCGATGGGCTTTGTCCCGCGATAGGAGCTCATCGATAAGCTGAATGAGTCGGTAGGGAAAGTTTCGGTTCTTCAACTTGTGCCGATCGAAGGGCGTGTAAGCAATATGCTGAAGTAACTTCAGCATATTCTCTGTATCCCCGAAGGGGTGGCTTTCCAAGAGCACATAATACGCGACAATGCCGAAGGAAAAGAGGTCGCTCTTGGTATCCAGAGGTTCGCCCATTACCTGCTCGGGCGACATGAAAGCGGCGCTGCCGACCACGGAGCGAGTTTGGACGGTTTCTTTGTTGAGATCGCGTGCGATTCCAAAGTCGGTGAGCTTCGCGTGGCCATCCACACCAATCAATACATTCTCGGGCTTTAAGTCCCGATGTAAAATTCCGGCATCATGTGCGCGGCAAAGGCCCGAAGCAACTTCACACAACCACTGCAGTCGCATTGGCAGCGGGACGTGTTCTTCGCGCAGTTTTTGGGAGAGGTTGACCCCGTCCACATACTCCATAACGAGGGAGTAACCGTGTGGTTCATCAATAACATCGTAGACCTGCACAATGCAGGGGTGGTTAAACTTGGCGAGAAGTTTCGCTTCTCGTTGGAGCCGTTTGAGGTGGTCGTGGTCGGTGTCCCCTTCACGCAGTCTTTTAATGGCTACTTGTCGGTCGAGCTTTTCGTCTTGGGCCAAATAGACCTGGCCCATACCACCTTCGCCGATACTGCATTGGAGGCGGTATCGATTGGCGATGTAGAGTTCGTTCGGTAAAGAGTGGGGGTTTACGCTCATAGGGGATGGAGCGCTTGGAAAGACTCGGCCGTGAAAGATGGGTACTCCGTTTTTCCGCCTTTTGTAATAGAAAAGCGGTTGCACCCTAAGCGCATCTGGGAGCCGCGACGCTCGATTAATCGCTCGTGGTTTAATGAGGGTAGGAGTTTTGCCAGTTGCTGGCGGGCACGGTAAACGTGTATGTTCAAGTGGTTTGGGTCAATGCCTAGCTCACTGGCCAGAAGCTCATTGTCGATCCAGCCCTGATTGTAGCCCGATAAGCCCTTTTCTGTGTCCTCCACCCGTAGGCGGGCCAAGTGGAGCAGCAGGTAGTTGTGCGCGCGAATGCCCAAATTGTGCACTTCTCCTCCGGCGCGTACCTCCAGGTAAGTCGTTTCCTCATCGAGGCTGACATCGAACGCCAAAAGAGTCTCGTTAATACAGGCTTCTCGATAGGGTTTTTCCGCCGTTGGAAGGCAGAAACCGGCTCGAAACAATTGCCAGAGGTCGGATTGACACTGTAGGACATCGTTGTGCCCTAGCGGTTGAGACTGTGGGTTATCCGAGGTGATAGGCTGGTAGAGCCACTGCCCACTGCTCGGGTCCTGATAAAGGTACCATTCGGGGGCGTCTTCGTTCGGCACGAAGTGGGTTGATCGCAGTTCAATGGCTGAAGCGAGAGGGTTGGCTGAATGCACAGGCAGAAGTAAGTCGCATGGGGCGGACAGGTCTTCGACGAGCAGTGTGAGGTCCTCGTCTCCCGCCAAATGAATTTCATCGCCAATGGCTAGCGAATGGTACTGACCCCGAGAGACTCTTTTTTTGTTGATCCACGTGCCGTTTCGGCTTAGGTCCTTGAGTTGCCAGCGCTCGCCATTCCACTCAGTGGCGAAATGGCGCCGGGATACGTAGGGGTTTTCGAAAAGTGTATCCACCTTTCCTTCCAGCGAGCCGATGATGTGATGTGCCAATAGAGGAAATCGCTGGCGAATGTCCCGGCGGTACAGGTAGGCCATGACCAGGTCCCTTGTTGTAATGTCATCAGAAATGTAAACCGGAAGACTATGAAGGCGCCCGTTGTTCGACGTTTGGGGCAGGTTATTGATTACCTGCAGACTAAAGTCTAATACAGCTTCAACGGGGCGGCAAATGAAGGGGGGGCGAAGGCGGGGGTGAGTCGGTTAATAGAAGGGGGCTGGATGGGACTTTGGCGCACTCGCGGGCGCGCCAAAGTCGGCTTGGGTTCACGGACCAGGGGCCGCAGAGCCGTGTTATTCTCAGCACTTGCCAAAAGATTTTGACACGATCTGGACGCCCCCAACGCTGATGGTCACTTTGACCCCAGTGGGAATCCCCCAAGTGGTGCACATATGCAGGCACGCTTGCCCCACCTCACCGTCGTAAGGTAGGGGCACGGGGATACAGACATCGCCTATGCCCAAAGGAAGGCTCAAGCACGCCTTGCCATTTTCAATGCTCACCTTAATACACTCGGCGAGCATGAGCACATGGCCATCATCACTGGAGATGGTCGTGGGCTTTTGGGCTCGTAAACCGCTGTAGTGCTGGTTTACGGCATCAATGGCATTGTTGATAGCGTCGTCGGAAAAAGCGGGGTAATTACTCATTGTTAAACTCCTGCTGATAATTGTGTTGGGTAAGGCGTTTGCACGCCGTCGGTGGCTCAACCACCTCAAAACACACTATCAACAGGGCATCCAGCGGGGTATTACACCGGATTACAGGGTTTGCTCTTCCCCGCTTTGGGTCATGCTAAACCCAAGTGAGTAGCCGCGAACGGGCCGACTGCCTCGGTCGTGCCCGTGCGTTTCGAAGGCTTCTTCAGCTATTACTCCCTTAATGAGAGCCTCCGCCAAGCGGTTAATGTCACTGAATCGCTTCGGTTCGGCCAGCATGTCCTCGGCGGACTGAACGTAATGGGAACCATCCAACTCGTCCCCACAGTTTTCTATCAAGGCGGTGGCGGTGCGGGGTGTGGTTTCCAGGTGGCACTGGAGGCCGAGGACCTTCTCGCCCAGGCTGAATATCTGGTTCTCGCAGGCTTCGCTGCTGGCCAAGAGGAGGGCGCCGTCGGGCAGGGCGAAGGTGTCGCCGTGCCAGTGGAAGGCGGGGAAGCGCTCGGGCAGGAGGCCTGCCAGGGGGGATTGGTCGGCGCCGGGTTGGCGGTGTAGGTCGAACCAGCCGATTTCGCGGTGTTTGCCGGGTTTAACGGCGGCGCCCAGGGCGGAGGCGATGAGTTGGGCCCCCAGGCAGATGCCGATGACGGTTTTGCCCGCGTCGATGGTGGCTTTGATGGTCTGTTTCTCCTGCTGAAGCCAGGGGTAGCTGTCATGGTCGTCGATGTTCATGGGGCCGCCCATGACGATGAGGGCGTCGAAGTCGTCGAGCTCGGGGGCGGTGTCGCCGCGGTACCAGTGGGTTTGGCTGACGGGCCAGTCGTTGCGGGCAAAGATTTCCTCGAAATGGCCCAGGCCTTCGAATGGCACGTGGTGAAAGCTATGAATACGGGGCATGCGGTGTTCTCCTTGGCGGTGTCCATCGTTGGGTCTCTATTCTATGGTGCTCTCATTCCTAATCCAAATGCTTGCATCCCGTCCGGCCTGAGGTGGGGTCTACCACTTCGAGACCCGCCGTAAATCCATCCCTGGAGGCTTCTCATCGGCATCCATGCCTCAGAGAGTCTCGAAGTGGTAGACCCCACCTCAGGCCTCAGTGCCCATAGAAATTTATGGTAGATACGCCACCCTTCCTCCTGGCCTGGCTGGCCGACCCCCACCTGATATAAGGATTAAACCCGTCCCGCAAGTTGAATAATGGCACTGAGGTCCGGTGTGGGGTGCACTGTTCCCGGACCGTGGAGCGCGGGACACGCGATTCGAGCCCCCAGGGATGGGTTTACGGCGTGTCCGGGAACAGTGCACCGCACACCAGACCGGACGTGAAGTCACCAACAGGGCCCCGGGTAGTAGGGTTTGTGACAGAGGGACGGTGGGAGAGGGCAGGGGTTTTCGTGTATACTCCGCGCACAGTTTGTGCAACAGGTGATCGTTTTGATTGGTAAGCTCTTCCAGAAACTGGCCGGTGATCGTAAGGCCGCTAGTGACTCCGAAGCCCGCAAGGGGCGCCCCCAACAAAATCGAACCCAGAACAACCCAAGCGGCAACAGCAGCGGGGGCGGGGGCAACCCCAACCGGAACCGCCGCCGCAAGCCCCGTCGTGCGCAGGGTCGGGGTAAAGGTCCGGGTCAACGCAACGGCCAAGGCCAAAACAGCGCTCAGAGCCAAAGCAACGCCCAGGGCCAGAGCGACAACACCCCGAATAACGGTGGTGGCAAGCCCCAAAACAGCCAGGGCGGCAACCAGGGCCCCAAACCCTCGGGCAAGCGGCGCCGTAACCGAAACAACAACCGCCGCCGAGGCGGCCAACACAAGAGCAACAATAAACCTATGGCCAAACAACCCTGGGACATATCCCAATTTCCCGTGCCCCCCGTCGAAGGTAAGCTTCGCTTCCACGACTTCGGGCTCGAAAACGACCTCATGCATGCCATTGCCGACCTCGGCTTCGAGTACTGCTCGCCGATTCAGGCCCAATCCCTGCCTTTGGCACTTCAAGGCAAAGACGTGGTGGGTAAGGCCCAGACCGGTACCGGCAAAACTGCCGCCTTCCTGGCCACCGTTATTGATGACTTACTCAAGCACCCCATCAAGGAGCAGCGCTACGCCGGCGAAGCCCGTGCGCTGGTGATCGCGCCCACGCGCGAGCTGGTCATGCAAATCGCCGAGGACGCGAAGCTCCTGTGCAAATACACCGACCTTGAAATCCACACCCTGGTCGGCGGCATGGATTACGGTAAACAGAAAAATCGCCTGCACGACAGCCTGGTAGACATTCTGGTAGCGACCCCGGGGCGCCTGCTGGACTTCTGCCGTCAGCGCGATGTGTTTTTGGACCAATTGGAAATTCTGGTCATTGATGAAGCTGACCGCATGCTCGATATGGGCTTTATCCCCCAGGTCCGCCAGATCGTGCGCCAGACGCCCAAGCGGGAAGACCGTCAGACCTTGTTCTTCTCGGCCACTTTTACGGAAGAGGTGAACCGGCTGGTGGAACAGTGGACCTTCGAGCCCACCACCATTGAAATTCAACCCGAGAGCGTGGCCACGGATTCCGTGGACCAACACGTCTACCTGGCGTCCACGGAAGAGAAGTACCCGATGCTCTATAACCTCATCAAGCAGGAGGATGTAGAGAGTCTAATTGTGTTTGCCAACCGGCGGGATGAGTGTCGGGACTTGCACGAGAAGCTTCAACGCCACGACATCAGCGCCGGGTTGCTCTCTGGAGAGATTCCGCAGGGCAAGCGGGTGAAGACGCTGAATGATTTTAAGGAAGGCAATATCAAGGTGCTGGTCGCTACCGATGTGGCGGGTCGGGGGATTCATATTAGCGGCATCAGCCACGTGGTGAATTTCACCCTGCCGGAGGAGCCGGAGGATTACGTGCACCGCATTGGTCGCACCGGCCGGGCGGGTAAGTTTGGCACGTCGGTGAGCTTTGCCTGTGAAGACGATGCGTTCCGCTTGCAGCCCATTGAGGAGTTGTTGGGCGAGCCGATCAAGTGCGAGCAGCCGCCGGAGTCACTGTTGGAGGAAACCCCACCCATGAAGCCGGCCCCCCCGCGTCGTCGTTCATCGGGCGGTGGCGGCGGTCGTTCGGGCGGTGGTAACCGCAGCGGTGGCGGACGCCGCCGGCCTCGTAACTCGTAGAGACTTAATTTGGGACAGTACGGTGCCTGGAATGGAGTCCGGGTCGATGTGGGATAACCCCTATCGAGACACGCCGTTAATACATGACGTGAAGGGATTCACTAATGCCGCGATGGCATGGATTCCATGGAGCGGCCTCTGTAGGCTCGAATCGCGAGTCCCGCGCTCCACGGTCTCGATAGGGGTTATCCCACACCGCCCCTCAGTGCCAGTGTCGCGTGCATGGGGCACGATTAAAGATGCCCGTAGGGTTTTGGTAAGGCGTCAGCCGCCACCTACCACCCCTCCCAATAATCCGTTTGGCACCATGTTTGGTAGGTGGCGACTACCGCCTTACCTACCCTACATCCCCCTCACGTGTGGACCAATCGTCGAGCTAATGGCACTGAGGGCCGAAGCGGGGTACACCCTTCCAAGACCGTGGAGCGCGGGATTCGCGATTCGAGCCTACATGGACGTATTCACGGCGTGTCTTGGAAGGGTGTACCCCGCTTCGGCCCCGGACGTGAAACCACTTCCAAACCATATTACTCTGAAGGTGACCGAGCCCTAAAACTCCGTCCAAGCACCCCGAGCCCCCACGCCAGCCCCGTCAATGCCCCATACAAATGCGAATCCACCGCAACCGGCACCGGCAATAGAGAGTGAGACGTGTCATAACCCGGCAACTGCTCCTGCACAATCTTGAAAACCACCACCGCTAGCGCGAGACTGTTCATCCACGGCGTCTGCCGCAGCGTGATCAACACCCCCGCCACCAACAAACCGTGCAGTGCCCCAGACAGCCCCGCGTAATAATCCAACTCCGGGCTGAAACCATAAAGGCCGGTGCTGACACCGATCAAACACACCAGTATCAACAGCCCGTAATGCTTGAGACTGACCTCCTGAAACAGAATCCAACCGCAGAGCATTAGCGCCCCCAGGTTCATCGCCAAGTGGTAGGGGCCGTAGTGGATGAAGTGTGCCGTAATAAACCGCCAGAGCTGGCCTTCGCTGATGGCGTCGCGGCTGTATTCGAGGGCGGTTTCAGTGACGCTCTGAAAAGCGCCGAGGAGGATCATCAACACACCCAGCCCGATGGTCAGCCACAGGCTGGGTGTGAGTCGGAGGAAGGGCATGGGCCGGTTACTGGGCACCGGCTTTTTTCAGGGCGGCGATGTATTCGTCTGCCATGCGATGGTCTTCAATACTCTGGAGGAAAGTTTTGCCATCCGGCCCTGAGGCGTTGATGTCGTGGCCACGCTCGGCGAAGAACTCAACGAAAGTGGCGAAGTTTTCTTCACGCATGCCGCGATAGGCTTTCTCCAGCAGGTGGTAGTCGCGGTTAACACCCTCCGGTGCCGGGTATTGGAAGAAGCTTTTGATGCGCTCGTCGTCGAAGTGTTCACCGACGACCTTTTTCTTGTCTTTTTTTAGTTCGCTCATGTCTGTGTTTAACCTTCCAGTTTCTTGATCAGGATTTCATTGACGGCCTGCGGGTTAGCCTGGCCTTTGCTGGCTTTCATGATCTGGCCCACAAAGAAGCCCAGCATCTTGGGGCGTTTGGCTTCGTCCGCCGCACGGTAGTTTTCCACCTGCGGCTGGTTGTTGGCGATGACCTCATCCACCATTTTTTCCAGTTCGCCTGTGTCGGAGACCTGCTTCAGACCTTGCTTTTCAATAACGGTGTCGGCGTCGCCTTCGCCCTTGGTCATGGCTTCAAAGACTTTCTTGGCAATCTTGCTGGAGATGGTGCCGTCTTTGATGCGGGTGATCAGACCGCCCAGCATCACCGGGGTAACCGGTGATTGGGCGATGCCGATTTCTTCTTTGTTCAGGTACGCCGCCAGGTCGGCCATGACCCAGTTGCCGGCGAGCTTGGCTTCGCCGCAAGCTTTCATGGTGGCTTCAAAGTAGTCCGCGGTGGCCCGGTCGCCCGCCAGTTGGCCGGCATCGTAGTCGGGCAGGTCGTACTCCTTGATGAAACGCTCGCGCCGCGCTTCCGGTAATTCCGGCATGTCCTGGCGCACGGTTTCGATAAAGTCTGCATCGATGATGACCGGCAGCAGGTCCGGGCAGGGGAAGTAGCGGTAGTCGTTGGAGTCTTCTTTGGTGCGCATGGAGCGTGCGGTTTTGGTTTCCCCGTTATACAGGCGGGTTTCCTGTACGATTTTGCCGCCGTCCTCGAGCACGTCGATCTGCCGTTCGACTTCCAGCGCAATGGCCTCTTCCATAAAGCGGAAGGAGTTGAGGTTTTTGGTTTCGGTGCGGGTACCGAGCTCTTCCTCGCCTTTCAGTCGCACGGAGACGTTCACATCGAAGCGCATGGAGCCCTGAGACATATCGCCATCGCAGATTTCCAGGGAGGTGACGATGTTGTGCAATTGTTTGGCGAAGGCCACGGCTTCTTCGGCGCTGCGCATGTCCGGCTCGGTGACCACTTCGATCAGCGGGGTGCCGGCGCGGTTGAGGTCGATGCCGGTCATGCCGTGGTAGTCTTCGTGCAGGGATTTGCCGGCGTCTTCTTCGAGGTGGGCGTGGTGGATGCGCACCCGTTTAGTCCGGCCGCCTTCGAGCTGGAGGTCGACGTACCCGGGGCCGACGATGGGTTCGGCCAGTTGGGTGGTCTGGTAGCCTTTGGGCAAGTCCGGGTAGAAGTAGTTTTTTCGCTCGAATACGGAGCGCTGGCCGATTTCGGCGTTGACGGCGAGGCCGAATTTGACCGCGTTGTGGAACGCTTGTTCGTTGGCCACGGGCAGGGTGCCGGGCATGGCCAGGTCGACCGCGCACGCTTGGGTGTTGGGGTCAGCGCCGAAGGCGGTGCTGGCCCCAGAGAATAATTTGGTGTTGGTTGAAAGTTGTACGTGAACTTCCAAGCCAATAACTGTTTCCCATTCCATCTCAAATAACCTTTAAATTCGGTTTTGATCGTTTGGTTGCGGTGATTCTAGTCCGGCTGAGGAAGGAGAATACCCATTGAAGACCCGCCGTAAACCCGTCCATGGGGGCTTCTCATCGGCATCCATGCCTCAGAGAGTCTTCAATGGGTATTCTCCTTCCTCAGCCTCAGTGCTACTCATCCAGTTTGTGTAGGGCGGATAAGCTTGCGCATCCGCCGTAAATACACGTTACGCCGCTATAAAACGTCACTTTTGGCAACGGCGGATGCGCCTCCGGCTTATCCGTATATGGTCTCCTCCCCGTTTGCAAGGTCTCAGTGCTCGATGTCAGGGACAGGT
>NZ_JBDLLG010000008.1:0-40741 GCF_039822625.1 Marinimicrobium locisalis | reverse complement strand
CCGCGATTACGGCTTCTTGCACGGCAATGCAAGGCCACTGCTCAATCTGTTGCAATGGCTTCTGCGGGTACCGAAACCACCACCGGTTGAAAAACGCTCAGTGAGCCTGCCTTGCCCACATTGCCAGGGGCGAATGCGTGTGATCGGAATGCGATCCGTTAAAGAGTGCCCTGGTTGATCGCCTAATCCGACAACAACCCGCCATACACCGAAACGGGGAGGGCCAACACCTATGTAAAATCAGCTCGTTCTTTTTTATCGTCACACCGTGGCGAGGATCTCGCTCGCCCTGAAGAAAGGCCACTTGCAACGAGTGGCCCCAAACCGCCCGCCTGAAAACTATTTAATTACCTATAGAGAGAGCGACGGCCTCCGGGCTCGTTCAACAATGAGATAGGTTGCGGCAAGCGCAACATATCCTTATTCGTTATGCACTTGAACCTCCGGTACGCCTTTTGCGTTTTTTTTCAACTTCTATGCAATATTGCTCAGGCTCAAATATTTCCTGAAAATCGTTTTCGAACGTTGAAATCATGCGGTTGAGGCCACCGATAAGCTTATGTGCGTTCTCCGCCGTCTCCCTAATCAAGTCGCCTTTTTCGATATTACTATCTCCGCTATCGTCAACATATCTTTGGGTTGCCACACCGCCATCGTGCTCATAGACGTGGCGGCGCAAGAACATCTTTTTAATAAATGCGCGGTCAGTTGACATTCCCCGTAGCAAATTGATATCAAAGCAGTCCGTTAACAGATTTTCAAATTTATCCAGATTATGGAATAGCAGTCTTTCTAACTGACTTCTTCTTGATTCTTTCATGGGCACACGGGCAATGAGCTGATCTACATAATCCCGCGCAGCTGAATCAAACTCCGATACGGATTGCTTAACCGCGTCAGACGAAGATACTTCGTCCTTCACCAATCGATCTCGGATCTGTTCTAATGCAGCGCGTTGAAACTCCGCAGAGTTTCTCCATCCGCATGAAGAGCAATACCCATATTTTCCACGGATATCATTGTAACTATTACACGCCGAGCATCTAAATTCCGTCTGCTGCGCGGTAGACGTGTAATAAAAGTCCGGTCTCGGCTCATCCGTGATCGAATCAGCCAGAGCATCCATGTCAATAACAACTTCCCTAGTCGAGCCAGGTTCTGCTTCGTGTATAGCTGCGAGCAAAGACTCTATATAGTGTGAGATATATGACTTCTGAGGCGGAGTGAGAAAATGATACGACTCTGCTCTTACGCCACAGTATGGACAGGTCAACGGAAATCTCGAAGGAATACTCTCCGAACGAAAATGCTTATTGCAGTTAGGGCACTCATGGCCAAACTTTCCCTGCGAATCTGACGCCATCATCACAGCTATACAATTCGGATAGGGAGGCGTATTCCAAGGGTCCCCAATACCTCCCATCACTATATTTCCACACGCAAACCCATCTGGGTGAGTATAAATTCCTACAAGACTTGCCGGTCGCGGGGAAGCATGCGAGTAGCCGATTTGATATTGGACATTTCCGTGCTCATCACAAACGATAGTGAAAGTGACTTTTCCACCCGTATGCCCAATTTCGCTGAAATCCTCTCTGGTCATCTCATATCTTCGGTATCGGTTTCATATGTATAACGCTGAAATAAGCGGCAGCCCGACAGGGACGTCCGGTGGACGGCCGCCAGGCCGGGAACGAATTTAATTGACTGGTTAAACGATGCCCAACTCACGCCGCATCTCCCTGAAGATTTGCTCCTGAAGACCAATCAATTCTTGAGCTTCCCCTGAAGCTTCTTCTTGCATGAATTCTTGAACCTTTTGTTGCGCAGCCTCTGGCTGAGCTAAAAAAGTCGTCGCGTTCCCGTTCATCCAGCTCAGAAACGATACCGTTCTCTCCTGTACTTTTTCGAGAGCGGAGACGTAGGACTCAATCAACTCAAGCAGAGGCTCTCCGGCTTCTAGCCGCAGGCCATTCATTTCGTTTTTGAACATCAAAAACTTATCTGAAATATCATTCTGCAGGCTGAGAGTCTTTTTGATGTATTCGATCGTGTTCTCGGTCGAGGGGTTCTCCAAAATCTTGAAGATACCCTCCTGAAATCCGTCCATCAGCGCGCGCCGCTGCTCCAGCGAATAAGAATCCATAAGGGCAAAGTATTTCTTATACTGAGCCAGCTTTCCTTCATAGAGACGCTTCTTCTTATCCAGCTCGAAATCTAGATGGCTTTTCAGCTTGGCCAGATCTTGATCATATTCATACTTAATAGACTGCCGAAGTCGCTCTTTAATCCAGAACGCCCCGATCACGTTTATCAGTATCGCCAGCAATCCAGAGGCTGTGATCGTAGCTAGATCCATTTCTCTCCCTTACGTTTAACGCCGCGTACAGAGGCGCGAGCTTGCGAGCGTCCTGCCGACGCTTGCGGCGGCGAACTGGTACGCATGGTTATGTGGCTGCCGATAGCTACTCACTTGCTTCTCGCTTCAAATCGTGAAGCTCCTGCTCCAGCGTACTGATTCTATTAAGTGCGTCGTTAATGCGGTCGTCTTGATAGCTGTTTTCGCGAGCTCTTACATTCGGCTCGCCAAACGCTTGGCAATAGTTCGCGATAGAAGTTACGGAGAGAATGAATAGTAACAGTGAAAACTCCCAATAACCGCGTACGATACCCACGTAACAAACATAGATTGCGAGTATAGGCAGAAGTACGACGTTAAAAGCCCAATAAGCCTTATGCATAGTAAATACTCACGAAACCAAAGCACACATAACAATATTATTAGACGGAAAGTTTCCGTGTTTAAACCCGGAAACTTTCCGTCTTTCACATTTGGGTGTTTTTATATCATGCCCCATAGGCCGCGTCACTCTTGACTTAGAACGTATTGGCATAAAAACGGTAGCACAAAATACGGAAAATTTCCTTGTGTGGGGTATTCTGATGCAGAAGTTGAGGCGTTTCTCGATCATTTGGTGTTGCAGCGAGAGGTTGCCGGAGGCACTCAGGCGTTGGTTCTGAACACTTTGTGCTTTCTCTATAAGGAGGTCCTGGAGCAACCGCTCTCTCTGAATTTGAAGTTCATTAAGAGCCAGCGGTCTCGAAAGCTACAACCCCTGGCTGCGCAAATACTCATCATAGGAACCATGAAAATCCACCAGTCCATCGGGCTTCATATCGATAATGCGCGTCGCCAGGGAGGAGACGAACTCGCGGTCGTGGCTGACGAACACCAGTGTGCCGGGGTAGTTTTCCAGAGCCAGGTTTAACGCTTCGATGGACTCCATATCCAGGTGGTTGGTGGGCTCGTCCATCAGCATGACGTTGGGGTTGAGCAGGGTCAGCTTGCCGAACAGCATTCGGCCCTGTTCGCCCCCGGAGATGACTCGCACGGATTTTTTTACATCGTCATTGGAAAACAGCATGCGCCCGAGGGCGCCGCGCACCACTTGTTCGTCGCCGGTGGTCCACTGCTGCATCCATTCAAACAGGGTTGCTTCGTGCGCGAAATCGTCGGAATGGTCCTGCGCTACATAGCCCACGTCGGCCTGCTCGGCCCATTTTATGGTGCCGGTATCCGGGGTGACGTCACCGTACAGGCAGCGTAGCAGCGTGGTTTTACCCGCGCCGTTGGGGCCGATGATGGCGACTCGCTCGCCCGCTTCTATACTCAGGCTCAGGTCCTGAAACAGGGTTTTCTCGAAAGCCTTATTGGCCTTGTCCACGACCACCGCCAGGCGGTGCAGTTTTTTGTTTTGGTTAAACCGGATGAAGGGGCTGATCCGGCTCGAGGGTGGAATGTCTTCGAGCTGGATTTTCTCCAGCTGCTTGGCCCGGGAGGTGGCCTGCTTGGCTTTGGAGGCGTTGGCGGAGAAGCGGCTGACGAAGGCCTGTAGGTCGGCGATCTGGGTTTTCTTCTTGGCGTTTTCGTTGTGCAGTCGTTCGCGTGCGGCGGTGGAGGCCGTCATATAGTCGTCGTAGTTGCCCGGATAGATGCGCAGCTCTCCAAAGTCCAGGTCGGCCATATGGGTGCACACGCTGTTCAGGAAGTGCCGGTCGTGCGAAATAATGATGATGGTGCTGTTGCGCTGGGTGAGGATGCCTTCAAGCCAGCGGATGGTGTTGATGTCCAGGTTGTTGGTGGGCTCGTCCAGCAGCAATACGTCCGGGTCTGAAAACAGGGCCTGGGCCAGCAGCACTCGCAGCTTCCAGCCGGGGGCGATGGCGCTCATGGGGCCGGTGTGTTGCGCCTCGGGGATCTCCAGCCCCAGCAGCAGCTCGCCGGCGCGGGCCTCTGCGGTGTAGCCGTCCAGCTCGGCAAACCGCACTTCCAGCTCTGCGACCTTCATGCCATCGTCTTCGCTCATTTCCGGTAGGCTGTAGATGCGGTCGCGCTCGGCTTTGACCTTCCACAGCTCGGTGTGGCCCATGATCACGGTATCCAGCACGCTGTACTCCTCGAAAGCGAACTGGTCCTGGCGCAGCATCCCCATGCGCACGTTGGGCTCCAGCATGACCTGGCCGCCGGAGGGCTCAAGGTCGCGGCCCAAAATTTTCATAAAGGTGGATTTGCCACAGCCGTTGGCGCCGATTAGGCCATAGCGGTTGCCGTTGTTGAATTTGACGGAGACGTTCTCGAACAGGGGCTTGGCCCCGAACTGCATGGTAATATTGGCGGTAGAGATCACAAATGGGTCCAACTGGGAGGTGAGCGCCTCAAAATGGGTAGAAAGGGGCGCAAAGGGGTGCAGTCTACCGGATACCGGCCTTCAGCCCAACCGGGAGACGGTTCGGGCTTGTTTTTTTATAAGCCACCGCTAACATTCATATAGCCGTATTGGAAAGGAGGAGAATAATGACGAATACTCCGGGGTATTCCGCCATTTCTATCATTAACCACTGGGTAACCGCCTTGTTGGTGGTGGCGATGCTGGTATTGGGCTTTATGGCCGCAGCGGCGCCTTCTTCAGAGGTGGGTGGTTTCATTATGTCGGTGCACGTCAGTCTGGGCTTTTTCGTGTTCTGGTTTGTGCTCTGGCGGGTGGCCTACCGCCTTTATCAGGGCTTCCCGCCCACGCAAGGGGAGGTCCGTTGGCAACGCCTGCTCGCTGGGTGGGTACACCGGCTAATGCTCGGGTTGCTCTTGCTGCAGGTCTTTACCGGGCCGCTCTACCTGTTTACCGAGAATGAGGGCATCAGTGTGTTTGGCTGGTTTACGGTGCTGATTCCGCTGGAGAGCTTGGCCATTATCCACGAACCGGTTGAGATCCTGCATGTGATCACCGGCCTCTACATAATCCCCGCGCTCATTGTGATGCACTTTGTGGGCGCCGTGCATTACTTCTGGACTCGCCCCAAAATAACCCCCGCCGATATCTCTTAGCGTCTGGCAGGCCAGTGTGAGCCTGCCTGGCCACCCCCCTCACGGATACGCCGCTCAGCCAGCCGGGGAAGGACGCCCCGGCCGGCTGCGCCAGGCGTTCCGTTATTCGGCTTTTAGCGCTTCGGAGCAGCCCTCTTTGAGGCGCTTGCCCGTAATATTCAGTGTAAGGTTCCCGGAGATGCCGGGAAACTGGGAGGGCATTGTGAGTTTGCCGGTATAGCGCTCACCGTTATCGATCTGGAACTTGCCTTCAGTGCCTGACTCCGGGCAGGTTAGGGTAATCGTAGAGTCCTTTCCGTCCCGGCTAACGGTGTTCTCGCAGCTCGGGTCTTCGGCGAAGTTGAAATCCGCCTCGTCAATATCCTTTTGGGTCATGCACTCCTTTCGGGGTTCGCCGTCAAATAGGCTGAAGGGGTTCATTTCCTCGGCCATGGCCCGGCTCTGCTCGGGGAGGGAGGCCAGCTGCTGCTCCATTTGCTCGATTCGCTTCTCCAGCTCTCCCGAGTCCGAACTCATCTGCATGGTCATTTCCCAGGTGCCGGGCTTGAGATAGATGGACTCGGCCTGGGCGGAGCCGCAGACGAACACGACCCCGGCGAGAGGGAGGAGAAGGCGGCGTTGGATAGAAGTTAGCGTGCCAATCATAACTCGAACTCCTTGTTAACCGTTGTTGGGAGTGGATGAGAGGCGATCTCGCCGCCCCAGTTGGGATTGTGCCCGGCTTGTTGGACGAACTCAAACGATCAGAGAAGCATAGTCGCACACTATATTGATTGTGGCGAATAAATAGTTATGGGCTATGGCGGCCATTAATATATAGAATTTCAATTAGAAGGGTTTGTTTAATAGTATAGCTATCGTCATTTAGCCATCCATTGAAACCAAAGACGAGGAGTTATACTGAATGTCTCGCTACATTGAATCCGAACTGAAACCCTTTAGCGCCCAGGCTTACCATAACGGTGAGTTCGTGAAAGTCAGCGACAGCGATGTCAAAGGCGACTGGGCGGTATTTTTCTTCTACCCCGCCGACTTTACCTTTGTCTGCCCCACCGAGTTGGGTGACCTGGCGGACAACTACGCCGAGTTCAAGAAGATGGGTGTGGAAATCTACTCCGTATCCACCGATACCCACTTCACCCATAAGGCGTGGCACGACTCGTCCGAGACCATCGGCAAGATCCAGTTCCCGATGATCGGCGACCCCACCGGCCGGATTACCCGCAACTTCAACGTAATGATTGAAGAAGAAGGCATCGCCGACCGCGGTACCTTCGTGATCGACCCGGAAGGCCGCATCCAACTGGTGGAAATTACCGCCGGCGGCATCGGTCGCGACGCTACCGAGCTGCTGCGCAAGATCAAGGCTGCTCAGTACATTGCCGCTCACCCCGGCGAAGTCTGCCCCGCCAAGTGGAAGGAAGGGGAAGAGACCCTCGCGCCTTCTCTGGATCTGGTCGGCAAGATCTAAACCCCGCCAGCTTGATTTAGCTTTTCAACACTGGCCCACCTTCGGGTGGGCTCGCTTAACACCACAATTGTTTAACCGCTTAAGGACACACTGATGTTGGATGCAAACCTGAAGCAGCAACTGGACACCTACTTGCAGAAAATCGTCAATCCGATTGAGATTCGTGTGTCCGGTAACGATTCCCCCAAATCTTCCGAGCTGGAGACCCTGGCGAGTGAAATTGTCGAGCTCTCCGGTCAAATTGAGTTGAAAGCCGGCTCGGGTAAGCGCCAGCCGGCCATGGCCATTGCCCCGGCCGGGGAGGCACCGCGTGTGAGTTTCGCGGGCATTCCCATGGGGCACGAGTTTACCTCCCTGGTGTTGGCCCTGCTGCAGGCCGGGGGCCATCCGTCCAAGGCGGACCCCGAGGTTCTGGAGCAGGTACGTCAGCTCGAGGGCGAGTACCACTTTGAGACCTATATTTCCCTGTCGTGTCAGAACTGTCCGGATGTGGTTCAGGCCCTGAACCTGATGGCGCGACTGAACCCGAACATCACTCACGAAATGATCGACGGCGCTCTTTTCCAGAAAGAGGTGGACGAGCGCCAGGTGATGGCGGTACCCGCCGTCTACTTGAATGGCGAGCACTTCGGTCAGGGCCGTATGAGCCTAGACGAGATTGTGAACAAGCTCGATACCGGCGCCGCCGAGCGTAAGGCGGCCGCTCTGAGCGAACGCGACCCTTATGATGTGTTGATCGTCGGCGGTGGCCCGGCCGGCGCGGCAGCGGCCATTTATGCCGCTCGTAAAGGCGTTCGGACCGCACTGCTGGCCGAGCGCTTCGGCGGCCAGGTGATGGACACCATGGGCATCGAAAACTTTATCTCCGTGCCCTATACCGAGGGCCCAAAGCTCTCGGCCGGCCTGGAACAGCACGTGAAAGAGTACGGTGTGGACATCATTACCGAGCAGCGGGCGGCCAGTATCAGCCGCCACCAGATGCTGGACCTGGAACTGGAAAGTGGCGCGACGCTGTCGAGCAAATCCGTCGTTCTGGCCACCGGCGCCCGCTGGCGCGAACTGGGTGTGCCGGGGGAAGCCAAATACCGCACCAAAGGCGTGGCTTATTGCCCGCACTGTGACGGCCCCTTTTTCAAAGGCAAGCATGTGGCGGTTATCGGTGGGGGTAACTCCGGCATCGAAGCGGCCATCGACCTGGCGGGTATTGTTAAGCATGTCACCGTGCTGGAGTTCGGTGACCAGCTGAAAGCCGATGAGGTGCTTCAGAAAAAGGCGCGCTCCATGCCCAATGTGGATATTCTCACCAATGCCCAGACCACCGAAATCACCGGTGACGGCAATAAAGTGACGGGCCTGACCTACACGGATCGGGCCACCGGGGACAGTCATGATGTGGAGTTGGCTGGCGTGTTTGTTCAGATCGGTCTGATCCCCAATACCGAATGGTTGAAGGGCAGTGACCTGGCGATGAACCGCTTCGGTGAAATTGAGATCGACGAGCGCGGCGCGACTTCCATGCCGGGGGTATTCGCCGCCGGGGATGCGACCACCGTGCCCTACAAACAGATCGTGATCTCCATGGGGGCGGGTGCCACCGCCGCGCTGAGCGCCTTCGACCACCTGATTCGCTCCTCCATGGAGGAAGAAGAGCCCGAAGCGGTCGGTCAGAAAGAGGCGGCGGAAACCGTGCCAGCCTAATTCAAAGCTCTCTCTGACTGCACATAAGCGCGGCTTCCCTTTGGGGGCCGCGGTTTTATTATTGCTACACTGCCTTCATTACTACTGATATCCCTGAACCAACGAAGGAGTTGTTATGAAAACCATTGCCGTTCGTAATCCTGCCAGCCTGGACTCCCTGGAAGTCCAAGATCGACCCGAACCGGGAGAGCCCGCTGCGGGCGAGATACGGGTACGTTTGCATGCCAGTTCGCTCAACTTCCATGACTACAGCGTGGTGAGTGGTGTTATGCCCACTGAAGATGGGCGCATCCCCATGTCCGATGGCGCCGGGGTGGTCGAAGCCGTGGGCGAGGGCGTCGAGGAGTTCGCCGTGGGGGACTCGGTGGTCTCTACCTTCTTCCCGACTTGGCAGTCCGGGCCGCCCCCGCTGGGGGATTTCTCCCAAACGCCGGGGGACGGTATTGACGGCTATGCCCGTGAAGCCGTGGTGCGTCCGGTGAACTATTTTACCCACGCGCCCAAAGGCTATAGCCATGAAGAAGCCGCCACGCTAACCACCGCCGGCCTGACCGCCTGGAGAGCGCTGGTGGTGGACGGCCATCTCAAGGCCGGTAGCACGGTGCTGACCCTGGGTACGGGCGGTGTTTCCATCTTCGCGGTTCAATTGGCGAAGATGATGGGCGCCAACGTCATCGCCACCTCCTCTTCGGACAGCAAACTTGAGCGCCTCAAAGAGCTGGGCGCGGACCACGTGATCAACTACAAAACCGAGCCCGAATGGGGCAAGAAGGTGCTGGAGCTGACCGGCGGCCGCGGTGCCGACCACATTGTGGAGGTTGGCGGCCCCGGAACACTGCCCCAGTCCATTCAAGCGGTGGCGATCGGCGGGCATATCGCACTGATTGGCGTGCTGACCGGCGTGGCCGGCGAAGTTCCCACCGCGCGCCTGATGGCCAAACAGGCCCGGTTGCAGGGGCTGATTGTGGGCAACCGCTCGGATCAGCAGGATTTTGTCAGAGCGCTGGAGGTGAGCGGGCTCAAGCCCGTTATTGATCGCACCTTTGCGCTGGAGGAAATGGCGGAGGCTTTCCGGTATGAGGCCTCCGGCGGGCACTTTGGCAAAATTTGCTTAAAGATGTAGCGGGCTCTTAAAGCACCGTGCCTTTACGGAGCGCATGCCAGATCAACCCACACCAAGCGATGGTCCGAGCTGGCGTTGCGGCTCCGAACCAGCCGATGCAAAGTGTGATTCTCTGGCGGCCAAAAAACACCGCTGCCTGCCACTTCCCAGTGAGTGGAGGGCAGCACATAGTCTGCCCGCAAACCCCAGCTGACCGTATGCGCCGCCGCCCGCGAGTCATCCGGGCGTGCCTGCTGGCCGCCTGTGGAGGTGGGGGTGGCCCCGTTGACCAACGGATGGCTTAACAGCGCTCGAATAGCGCCCCGGTGGCTGTCTCCTTCCAGGGGGGAAGCATTTAAATCGCCTAGAATGACGAAGGGCGCATTGTCCGCCAGTCCTCCAGTTTCGCCTTGGTCGTCATAAAGATAAGCGGCGTTGTTCAGGTAATCCACCCAAAAGCGGATTTCATCGTGGTTGCGTTTGCCATTGCGGTCCTCGGGTCCGTCGAAAACCGGTGGTGTGGGGTGGCTCGCCAGTAAGTGCAAAGTTTGCTCGTTCAGCCGCACGGGTATATCCCAGTGAGACTTGGAGGACAAGCGGAATTGCGACCACGCCGCTTCGGAATAATACGGGGTGCCATCGGGGTTAAAGGGCTTTAACGCGTCCGGCATATCCTTCCATAGGAAGTGCTGAAACGTCCGGACCTTGTCGTTATCAATCGGGTAGCGGCTGAGCACCGCCATGCCGTACTGGCCCGGGTAATGCCCGAAGCCGTAGGCATCCTCCGGCAGGGTAATCTCGCCATCGCCGTTACTGTCGAGCGGCATTATCTCTCCGGTGTTAACCGGTGCCACAAAGCGGTACGCGTACTCGATGGGGGGCTGACCGGATTGAGATCGACTGAGATAGTTTTTCTGAAACAAATCCAGCCCCGCCGAGCGCGGCTCAATGGTGTCAAATTCGTTCAGTAGAAGAATGTCCGGCCGTACTCGCTGAATAACTTCCGCGATGTTCCGAATTTGGGGGTGATCGCCCGCCTGCAGCCGTTGTTGAAGCGCGGCGACCGACAACGGCTGGGCGGCATCCTTGTCGAGGTAATTGCCCGCTTCCATACTGACGTTGAAGGAAGCCACTCGAATGGCGCTGGTGCAGGGGTTCATTCCGGTTCTCACTTTTCGCTCGGTTGTACAGCCACTGAGTACCAGTGCCATCATTAAGGCGGCTAACCATCCCGATTTCATCAGGCTCTTCCTGTTGCGTTTAAACCGGTGACAGAATAGCCGCCATGCCTGTTCAATGCACGGACTTTTCCCTGCCATGCAATCGTAACCCAGCGGTCACATTGTCGTCACTGAATCGTCGCTTTTCCGTCCTATAGTTCCTGACCCAGAGCACACGTAAAAGTGTGCCAATGACGTCGTGCCCGGTCGCGGGTGCGTTCTCGCAGTATTCAGGGGATTGATCTATGAAGAAGGCATTGATTCGACGCTCTCTTGGCCTTGCCATCGCCACCGCCATGGGTGTCGCGACAGCGCCGGGCCTGGCTCAGCAAACCAGCTCCGCCATTCAGGGGATTGTGACCGACGCCAGCGGCAAGCCGGTGGACGATGCCCAGGTAGTGGTGACCCACACGCCGACCAACAGTCGCAACCAGTTGATGACCAACGACGCCGGGCGCTTCAGTGCCGACGGCCTGCGTGTCGGTGGTCCTTATACGGTCACCATTCGCTCCGATGAAGGTGAGCGTACCCTTGAAGACCTCTACCTGACCTTGGGTGATGCCCATTCCCTGGAAGTTGTGCTTCGCTCCGTTGCCACGGAAGACATCGTGGTGGTGGGCAACATCCTGGAGCAGGAATTTGCGGCGGTCGGCCCCAGCTCCACCTTTGGTGTGAGCGACCTGCGCAACGCACCGGCGATCAACCGGGACCTGAAAGACGTGGTCCGTCTCGATCCGCGCATCTACGTGGACGAAGCCTTCGGCGATTCGATTCAGTGCGCCGGCGCGAATCCACGCTTCAATAGCCTGACGGTCGATGGCGTTCGCATGAACGACAATTTCGGTTTGAACAGCAACGGTTATCCCACCGAGCGTATGCCGTTTCCTTACGATGCCATCGAACAGGTGGCCGTGGAATTGGCGCCCTTTGACGTTCAGTACGGTGGTTTCAGCGCCTGTAACATCAACGCCGTGACCAAAGCCGGCAGCAACGAGGTGCACGGTTCGGTGTTCTTCGACTACACCGACGATTCCTTTACCGGTGACTCACTCGAGGGCGACAAGATTGATGTGGCCCCGTTTGATGAACAGCGCTACGGTTTCAGCGTGGGCGCGCCGCTGATTCAGGACAAGCTGTTCATCTTCGCCGCTTACGAAAAGCTGGAAGGGGTCGACACGTTCAATCGGGGCCCGGTCGGCACCAATGTGGCCACGCCCGTGGAAGGCGTCAGCGTGGAGCAGGCGAATGAGATCGCGCGTATTGCCAACGAGGTCTACGATTACAACCCCGGCGGTTTCCCCACTAGCCTTCCGGTTGAAGACGAGAAGTTTCTGGTCAAGCTGGACTGGAACATCAGTGAAGATCATCGCGCCGCATTGACCTATAACTACAACGATGGCTACAGCATCGCGGAGTCCGATGGCGACCCGGATGAGCTGGAATTTTCCAACCACTACTATGAGCGCGGTGCCGAGCTAACCAGTTATGTTGGCCAACTGTTCTCTGACTGGAGCGACCAGTTTTCGACCGAAGTGAAACTGGGTTATCAGGAACTGGATAATCGCCAGCTGTCACTGGCGGGCGTGGAGTTCGGGGAGTTTCAGATAACCACACAAAATGACCACGACAACGACGGCAACCCGTCTGAGG
Source organism: Marinimicrobium locisalis (assembly GCF_039822625.1). Classification (NCBI taxonomy): domain Bacteria; kingdom Pseudomonadati; phylum Pseudomonadota; class Gammaproteobacteria; order Cellvibrionales; family Cellvibrionaceae; genus Marinimicrobium; species Marinimicrobium locisalis. The sequence continues at coordinate 28,217 of NZ_JBDLLG010000008.1, read as the reverse complement.
CGACCGTTTACCTGGGTGCGGACGATTCCCGCCATGCCAACAAACTCAGCTACGAAACCTTCAACCTGAAACTGGCCGGCACCTACGCGCTGGACATGCAAACGTTCACCGTCGGATACGAGCGTGAAGAGTTCGATGTGTTCAATATGTTCATCCAGGAGTCCGAAGGGGAGTACCGGTTTGACTCCATCGAAGACTTCGAAGCCGGCACGCCCGGTACCATCATCTATGAAAACGCGGCGGGTACCAACGTCAAGGCCGACGCCGCCGCCGAGTTCGGCTACGCCATCAATACCCTGTACGCCCAGGACGAATTCTACTTTGGCGGAAATGAGCTCACCGTAGTGGCCGGTCTGCGCTACGACTGGTACGAAAGCGATGACGTGCCGGCCTGGAACCGGGACATCTACTTGACCTACGGGCTGGACAACGAGCAGAACCTGGACGACCAGGACCTGCTCCAACCCCGTCTTGGTTTTAACTGGAACGTGACCAACGCGATGGAGCTGCATGGTGGTGTGGGCTTGTATTCCGGCGGCAACCCCAACGTCTGGATTTCCAATAACTACTCCAATGACGGTGTGACTCAGATTGAAGTATCGGACAGCTCCGGCGCCTCGGTATTTGATATGGATTTTAACGGTGAGGGCCGACCGGGCTATGACGTTCCCCAGGCACTGTACGACCGCGTGGCCGCTGGCGATGGTCAGGCCGGCGGTGTGAACCTGATGGACCCGAACTTCAAGATCCCGTCGTCCTGGAAGTACGCCTTTGGCGGTAGCTACGATTTTGGGAACGATCTGGTTCTGTCAGCCGACCTGTTGTACAGCGAAATGCAAGACGCCGCTATTATCAAGGACATTTCCCGTGTACAGACCGGTACGGCCATCGACGGGCGATCCATCTACGGCAGCATCGACGGCCGCAGCCAGGACTTTATGCTTACCAATGTGAAGGGCGATTCGGGCAAGGCATTGACCGTCTCTCTGGGCCTCAGCAAATACTTCGACTTCGGTCTGGAAACTGCCTTTGGTTACGCCTACAGCGATGCCGAAGACGTCAATCCCATGACCAGCTCCGTGGCGTTCTCCAACTACACCAATATCGCCACGGCCGATCCGGAAAACCCGGGTACGGCCACGTCCAACTACAACATTCCCCACCGCTTCACCACGAAACTCGCTTATGAAAAAGCCTTTTTCGGAGATTATCAAACCCGTATTACACTCTTTGGCTCGGCCAACGAGGGTCGTCCCTACAGCTACGCGGTCGATAATGGCTACCTCTTTGGAGACTCCACTGGGTTTGCTCAACGCCACCTGCTGTATGTGCCCACCGGGGTTAATGATTCAGCTGTCGTGTTTGGCGACGAATTCGATACTGACGCTTTCTTTGCCTGGGTAGATTCCGAAGGCCTGAATCGCGGCCAGATCATGGAGCGTAATGACCTGTACAGTGACTGGTGGGTCAAGTTTGACCTTAAGCTGGAACAGGAACTGCCGGGCTTCTCTCGCGACCACCGCTCTTCGCTGTACATGGTGGTGGAGAACCTGGGCAACCTGATCAATGATGATTGGGGTGTTCAGTACGAGGCCGGCTTCCCACGAATCCAAACCGCCGTGAACGCCTCAATGGACGATGAAGGACGCTACGTTTACCAGAGCTTCCGCGACCCGGCCGGCCCCACTCGCGAGGGTGGCCCGTCTCTGTGGGAAATCCGCGTTGGTGTTCGCTACGACTTTTGACGCATAAAACCTCAAGGGACAGGGAGGCTTGTATTGCGTGATGGGCTGGCGGTAAACTCCGGTCCATGAAACGCGTCTCCCTGATCCTTTTTCTGATGCTCGTGTCGTTTGCGAACCTTGTGTTCGCAGCGGACTGGCACGAGCGCGCGGCGGGAGACGAGCTCGCGCTGGAGGCCATGGCTGAAGGCGGCGAGGTAACGGAGCACTCCGATCACTCCCACCCCCCTGGCGGCAACTGTATGCACAGCCACAGCTGTCACGCCCACGCCCATTTATTTTCCATCGATACCGACGGTTACAGCGCTGTTGTCACCGACGGTGATCGCTGGCTGGCGGTGAACCTGCCGCTACCTCCCCAGCACTTTATGGCACCGGATGTGCCGCCTCCCATCGCCTGATAACGGTTGTACCTGTCACACCCAGTGACGTCCCTATTCAGCGGTATCGAGTAGTCGATGCTCGGTACTCGTACTCCGTTATGAGGAACCCGTTATGTTGCTTGAAATTATCCGCCGGTGGCGTTGGCGGCTGCTGGTCGTTGCGCTGATCGGTAGTGGGGCCGTGGCTCAAGGGGAGCCATCGCCGCCATCAGAGGCCCGTGAGCCGTTGACCTTGCGTGAGGCCCTCGCCCGTAGCCTCGAAAAGTCCCCGGCCTTGGCCAAGTTCCCCTATCGCGAACGAGCCGCCGAGGCGCGCGCCTTGCAGGCGAGCCTGAGCCCCAATCCCGAGTTGTCCCTGAAAGTCGAAAACCTGGCGGGCAGCGGTCGGTTTGAGGGAGCCGACTCGGCCGAAGTCACTCTGGCCTTGAGTCAGGTTATAGAACTCGGTGATAAGCGCCGCCAGCGTCAGTCCGTGGCGACCCTGGCGGGAGAGCAGGTACAGCGGACGTACGAGCGCTCGCGGCTGGAGGTGCTGACAGACACCGCCGGGCGTTTTCTGCAAGTGGCGCAGGCCGAGCGGCAACTGGCTCTGGCACGCACCGCTCAATCGCTGGCCGGTGACGTCGAGCAGGCCGCCCGCCGCCGGGTGGACGCGGGCCACACCAGCGCGGCGGACCTGAGCCGCGCGCGCATCGCCCGGATACGCGCCGAGCTGGACGTCCAGGCCACCCAACGCTCCCTGGCCATCCAGCGGCGCCACCTGGCCGCCAGTTGGGGCCGTACCCGAGCGGACTTTGGCCCGGTGAGTGCCGAGCTGTTTGCGTTGCCGGAGATTCCCGATTATGACGCGCTCTCTGCCCGGCTCGAAGACTCCCCGATGATGGAGGAGTTGTTAACCCAGGAGCGTTTGCGCGAAGCGCAGTGGCAGCTGGCCCGCGCGCGAGGGAAGCAGAACCTGCGGGTGGGTGCGGGTATCAAGCGCTTTGAGGACACCGGTGATCACGCTTTTACTCTTAGCGCTTCCATCCCCCTTGGCGTGCGCGACCGAAACCAGGGAGAGGCCCGCGCCCGGCGTGCGGAGTACGAGCAGTTGGCCAGCGAGCGTCGAGCACTGAAAGTGGAGCTGAACAATGCCCTGTACCGAGCCTACCAGCAACTTACCCAGAGGCGCACCGAAGCCAAGGTGTTGCGCACACAAGCGCTGCCCGAAGCTGAGCGAGCGCTGAAACGCATCCGCGACGGGTACGCCCGAGGCCGCTACTCCTACCTGGAGCTAACCGACATGCAGCGCGAGCGGCTGGCCCTCGAACGGGAAGCCATCAACGCCGCCGCCGATTTCTTTCAGGCGCTGTTGACTCTGGAGCGCCTGACGGGTGAGCCATTGACTGAATCCACGGCACAGGCATCGAATTTTGCGACGGACGCAACCGTGTCCGATCAGCCCAATAACCCATAAAGGTATCCCCATGAAATTAATGACTCAACGAACGCTGCTGGGGTTACTCGGTACTTTGCTGAGTATTCCGGCGTGGGCCTCCGGTGAACACGGCCATGGCCACCACGGACATGATGAAGCGGAACACGGGCACCACGAAGGTCATACCCAAATTTCAGAAAGTTTTGCCCGCGAATCCGGGGTTCGTATCGAAACCGTCGGGCCACACACACTGCAATTGAGCGAGCGGCTCTATGGACGCATCCGGCCCAATGCCGAGCGGGTGACCAACGTGAGAGCGCCCTACCCGGGTGAAATTGCCGAAATGAAAGTAAGCATAGGCGACCGGGTTGAGAAGGGCGATGTTCTGGCTCAAATCAGAAGCCGCGAGAGTCTCGAAACCTACGCGTTGCGAGCCCCCCTATCGGGCGTGGTGACGGAGCGTTTGCGCAACCCCGGCGAGTTCACGGGCAGTGAGCCCTTGCTGGTCGTGCAGGATCTGTCAGAGGTGTGGGTGGAGCTGCTCGCCTACCCTGAACAGAGCACCGGGCTGGCCGTCGGGCAAACGGTGCGGATAAAAGCGTCCGAACCCGGGGCCGAAAGAACCGCGACCCTTGATTACATCGCGCCCCAGCGTCTTCCGGCCAATCAGGGCACCCGGTTGCGTGCGAGCCTGAACAACGAAGACGGCCTTTGGGCGCCCGGGCAGCGCATTACCGGGGAGGTGCTTGTGGAAGAGCGCAATGTGCCGTTGGCGGTGCGTCGGTCAGCGCTGCAGAGTTTCCGTGGTTCCACCGTGGTGTTCGCCCGCGTTGATGACACCTATGAGGTGCGAAAGCTTGAACTGGGTGAGCGGGACAAGGACTACGTAGAGGTGTTGGACGGTATTGCGCCGGGCACCGAATACGTGACGGAAAACAGTTACTTGATCAAGGCCGACATTCTCAAATCCGGCGCCAGCCACGCCCACTGAGGAGTTCATCATGCTCGCATCGCTATTGCGTCTGGTGCTCAGTCATCGTTGGCTGGTACTGGTGGTCACCCTTGGGTTCGGTGCCCTGGGTGTCTACAACTATCAGAACCTTGCCATCGACGCGGTACCGGACATTACCAACGTCCAGGTTCAGATCAATACCCATGCACCGGGTTACTCGCCCCTGGAAACCGAACAGCGTATTACCTTCCCGGTGGAAACCGCCATGGCGGGGTTGCCGGACATGGACTATACCCGGTCCCTCTCACGTTACGGCCTGTCCCAGGTCACGGTGGTATTCGAGGAGGGCACCGATATTTACGCCGCGCGCCAGTTGGTGGCCGAGCGGTTGCAATCGGTACGCTCGCAGATCCCCGATGGGCTGGAGCCCACCCTCGGGCCGATTGCCACCGGCCTGGGGGAAATTTTCATGTACGCCGTGGTCGCGGACGAGAGTGCTCGCAAAGCGGACGGCTCCGCCTACACCACGGAGGATCTACGAACCCTGCAGGACTGGGTAATCAAACCGCAGATGGCGCTGGTGCCCGGCGTAACCGAGATCAACAGTATCGGCGGTTTCAAACGGGAATACCACGTCACGCCCGACCCGGACCGACTGGTGGCTTACGACCTGTCGCTGAACGATGTGGTCGTTGCCCTGGAACGTAACAATCGCAACGTCGGTGCGGGTTTTATCGAACGCAATGGCGAGCTGTTGTTGATTCGATCCCCCGGGCAGGTAAAAACCCTTGAGGATATTGCCCGCATCCCCGTGGCCGAGCGCGACGGCCTACCGATCCGCATTGGCGATATCGGTGAAGTGGTTCTCGGCAAAGAGCTGCGCACCGGAGCGGCCATGCTCGATGGCCGGGAGACGGTATTGGGCACCACCTTCATGTTGATGGGCGAGAACAGCCGGGTGGTGGCCCAGGCCGCCGCCGAGCAACTGGCGCAGGTGAACCAGTCATTGCCCGAAGGGGTGCACGCCGAAGCCGTGTACAACCGCACCACGCTGGTGGATAAAACCCTGGCGACGGTGCAGAAAAACCTGCTTGAAGGGGCGCTGTTGGTGATTGCCGTGTTGTTCCTGCTCTTGGGCAATTTGCGGGCGGCGCTTATCACCGCGTTGGTGATCCCTCTGAGCATGCTGATGACCATTACCGGCATGGTCGCCAACAACGTCAGCGGCAACCTGATGAGTCTGGGGGCGCTGGATTTCGGCTTGATTGTTGATGGGGCGGTCATCATTGTGGAGAACTGCCTGCGCCGGTTGGGTATCGCCCAGAGGCGTCATGGTGGCGTCCTGCCCGTGGCCGAACGGCTCGAAGTCGTCTTCAGTGCAACCCGAGAGGTGATTGCCCCCGCCACGTTCGGCGTGCTGATTATTACGCTGGTGTATGTCCCGATTTTTGCGCTCACCGGGGTCGAGGGCAAGATGTTCCACCCCATGGCGTTTACCGTGGTGTGCGCGCTTTTGAGTGCGTTGGTTCTGGCGGTTACCTTTGTGCCCGCGGCCGTGGCGCTGTTTGTGCGCGGCCCGGTGAAAGACGAAGACAACCGGGTAATGAAAGCGGCCCGCAAGGGCTACGCCCCGGTCTTGGGCCGGGCGCTGGCAGGGCCCTGGTGGGTGCTCGGTGGAGCCGGCTTGCTGATGGTCGGGACCTTGGTGCTGGCCTTACGGATGGGTTCGGAATTCATTCCCAAACTGGATGAGCACGACATTGCTTTACACGCGCTACGTATTCCAGGTACCAGCCTTGAGCAGGCCGTCGATATGCAAAAACAGCTGGAAGCCCGACTGAGAGAGTTGCCGGAAGTCGCGCGGGTGTTCACCAAAATCGGCACGGCCGAGGTGGCCACCGACCCCATGCCGCCCAATGTGGCCGATACCTTTTTGATCATGAAACCGCGCTCGGAATGGCCCGAGCCGGACAAGCCCAAAGCGCAATTTTTGGAAGAGCTGCAAACGTTGCTCGAGCAAGTGCCCGGCAACAATTACGAAGTCACTCAGCCGATTCAAATGCGCTTCAATGAGTTGATCTCTGGAGTGCGCGCCGATGTGGCGGTCAAACTGTTTGGTGACGATCTGGATCAGCTTTACGAGACCGGGGCGCAGATTCAAACGGTGCTTGAAACCGTACCGGGCGCACAGGACGTCCGTATGGAGCAAGTTACCGGCCTGCCGGTGATGACGGTGGCGCCCGACCGGGAGGCGATCAGCCGCTACGGGTTGGCGACGGCGGACGTACAGGAAACGCTGCAAACCGCGACAGGGGGCCGAGTGGTCGGCCAAGTGTACGATGGCGACCGGCGCTTTGACCTGGTGGTGCGTATGCCGGAAAGGTTGCGTCAGAATACCGAAGCCATCGCCCGCCTGCCCATTCGCCTGCCGCAAGCCGAGCCTGACAATTACCCCGGTGCGGGCTATGTGCCCCTGAGTGAAGTGGCTAGTATCGATATCTCGGAAGGCCCGAATCAGATCACCCGCGAGAACAGCAAGCGACGGGTGGTGGTTACGGCCAACGTCGCCGAGCGTGATTTGGGGTCTTTCGTCGCGGACGCCGAACAGCAGATTCGTGAGGGAGTGGCGATCCCCGCCGGCTACTGGCTCGATTTCGGCGGCACTTTCGAGCAGCTAGAGTCGGCCAGTCAGCGCTTGCAGTTGGTGGTGCCGGTCTCGCTGTTGATGATTTTTGGCCTGCTGTACATGGCCTTCAATTCCGCCCGCGACGCTCTGCTGGTGTTTAGCGGCGTACCTCTGGCGCTTACCGGGGGCGTGCTGGCACTGTGGCTGCGGGGTATTCCGCTGTCCATCTCGGCGGGGGTGGGCTTTATTGCCCTGTCGGGCATTGCGGTGTTAAACGGGGTGGTCATGGTGAGCTTTATTCGCCGCCTGCTCGCGGATGGCAAACCGTTGATGGACGCCATTACCGAGGGCGCCTTGACCCGCTTGCGTCCGGTACTGATGACGGCTCTGGTGGCGAGCCTCGGCTTTGTGCCCATGGCATTTAACGTCGGTATCGGCGCGGAGGTGCAGCGGCCACTGGCCACGGTCGTGATCGGTGGGATTATTTCATCGACCCTGCTGACGCTGCTGGTGTTACCGGTGCTTTATCACCTTGCCTATCGGAAACGACTACTATAGAGGGGTAGTAGCTTTCAAAAGGGGGCGGTTGTGGCGCATAACCATGAACATGGCGAAAGCCAGTCGCGAATCGGCTGGGCGTTCTTCCTCAATCTCGGCTTTACCGTTATTGAGTTTGTGGGCGGTGTGCTGACCAACAGCACCGCCATCATGGCCGACGCCGTGCACGATCTGGGTGACAGTCTGTCCATCGGCCTCGCCTGGATCCTCGCCCGCTTGAGTGGCCGGGAGGCGAGCGAGTCGTTCACCTACGGTTACCGGCGTTTCTCGTTGCTGGGCTCATTGATCAACGGACTGATTCTGGTGGCCGGCTCCATCTGGGTCATGGCCCACGCCATCCCCCGCCTGTTTGAACCGGAAATGCCGGTGACCGAAGGCATGTTCGCGCTGGCGATTTTCGGTATTGCCGTCAACGGCTTCGCCGCCTACAAGCTCAGCCACGGCAAAACCCTGAACGAGCGCGTGCTGAACTGGCACCTGCTGGAGGACGTGCTCGGTTGGGTGGCGGTACTGGTGGTGTCCGTTGTGCTGATGTTCGTGGACTGGCCCATTCTGGACCCGCTGCTGTCCATCGGGTTTACGCTTTTTATTCTGGCCAATGTCGTGCGCACACTGTGGCAGACGGTACGACTCTTTTTGCAGGGAACCCCGTCCGAGGAGGTGCGCCAAACCATTGAGCACGAGCTTCGGCGTCTGCCGGGGGTGAGTAATGTGCACCACCTGCACTTCTGGTCGCTCGACGGGGAGCATCATGTGCTGACTGCGCATGTGGTGGTGGAACGGGTGGACGGCATTCAGCAGCTGCGTGAGACCAAAGAGCGCATTTCAAGCACGCTGGCCCGCTACGAGCTGGCCCATACCACTGTGGAAGTGGAGCTCGCCGGAGAACCTTGCCGGGATCAATAAGAGGAATGGTGGGGGTGTGCACCCTGTCCTTGGACTCTGGAACTCTTCGTGTTGCTTTTAGCATCGTTCCTGGGGTGCGTTACCGAAGCTGATCGGCTCAGAACGCCAATGTTAGACCCAGCTCAATATAATCTTCGGTTTCGACGGGATGAAGACGTGAGTCCCTACGGTCAACTTTTGAAAATATCACGACTTGACAGTGCGCGCGATAAAAGTCAGTCAAGCGGCTTTCAAGACTGACATCCCAGTAACGAGAGCCGTATTCAAGGTCGTATCCCGCGACCCAGCGCAGTTTATTCTCTCCCAGTGTTCCCCAGTCGGCCTTAAACCCGACGAATAAGTCGTTCTGTCCGATGGAAGCCGCCTGTTCGTCCCGGTCGTCCGTCAAGTGTTCAGCAACGACAGATACTTGCTGAACATTAGCAACTTGCGGGTAGAAGGGGTACTCAACCCCGATATTGGTGGCGGTATATCCACGATTCAGCTCTTCACCTGCCTGCAACTCCCCCTTCAAAATCCAGCTTTGCCAAAAGGTGACGACATCTACGCTAAGACTATCCGACTGGGGATAAAACGGCTGTAGGCGGGTTTCTCCTCCCTCTGAAACGAATGGGCGAAGTAGAGGATCCCGCCGTGTTCCCCGGAAAAGGCTCAGCCCGACTTCGGCGTCTTCAAGAAACCACTCCAGCCTGACGGCGACATCGCCGTCGGGGTCCTCCTCAAAAGCACCTTGGGAGGTGACTTTCAATGGCAAAGCCGGCCTCTCTGGAAAAACACGTTCCACAAACACAGGCAGGTAGAACATTGAAAAGCGCGCCTGAGCGAAGCTATGATTGATGGAGACAAAGGGCTGCCCCATTTTAACCTTGCCGTCCACTCCCTCCCGCAAATCCGATTGGTTGAGTTGATTGGCGACGTTAATAGTTTCCGATACTCCCCAGAAAAAGGTTCCCATTCCGGCCGAAAAACGCCAGTCATCGAAGTCGTAGGACAGTCGGGCCTCTCGGGCGTCCAGATAGGTGCGTTCGGTATCCTCAGAGTTGAGACTGACAAAAAGATTGGCGTCTAGAGACCAGGGTCCATGCTCGCTCGTTTTCTCCCATTCACCCCGTAGCTCGTAACTTTCAGTCAGGGATGTTCCCGCCGTGACGGGGGGGGAGTGAAAGAAATGTCGATATTGCAAGCCAATTTCAGTGCGGCTGTAGCCATGGGCTGACGATACCGCCATCACGAAGAATAGGATCACCGGTAAATCAAGCTTCATCGCCCTCATCCACGACCTCCAGAAAAGCAACTTATTTTCCTTTTAGTGGGACAGTGCACTGCGGTGGAAATCTGAATTATTCAACCCGGTGCCGAACGTCAACTTATCATAATGTAGCTCGGTGGTCTTTCCGGTCTGAACATTGCTCATTTCCACCTTCAAGGGTCGCCAGTATTCATTGTCGAAGAGCTTGAATCGGTAGGTGGAAAATACCTTTAGCAAGCTGCCCTTACGGTCATAATACTGAATTTTCACTATACGATAATGCTCGGGATCGACGCTTAGAATCTCCTTCGAATATCCAGAGTACTTATCCTTTGGTATCCTCTCTAATCGTTCACATTGAATATTCTTTCGGCGTTCTTCGTGGTCTTTATTGTTTAGGCTCAATGCACAGTCTGCTTTACCCAGGAGCTGGTATTCATAGTCATCCACGCTATGGTCGGAGAGATCTTCAAAAGAGAACTCGCTTCCGACAAAAGGGCCCGACTTATTGCGTGATGAGATGCGCTTTACTCGGTTGATGGAGGGCATGAATAACCACTGACGATCCTCTCCGTCGTGATTCGGCTGCGTCAGCAGGGTTGTGCCTCGGATATCAGCCGGAAACTCAAAGCGCATCAGAGAGTAATCGCCATCGTTCGTTTGTTCTAGGGTTTTCACTGTGAGCTCCCGGCGCGTTTCCTCACCAGCACTATTGCGTATAATCATGGTCAATTTTGCCACCGCATCCTGGTAGCCCTTGTCTTTCGTGTCTAAAGCTTCTGCCAGTTCTCTTCCTCGGTCCGCTGTGCCGGTATCGGAAGCGGCCGGGGTAGCCAATAAAGCTGCCAATATTAACGGGAACAACGCCATTTTACGGTGCATCACTCACTCCTATATCATTCGTTGGTGCGATCTCTTTGGATGGTTGACGTAGCGGTTGCTTTATAAACAGCATAGCCAGAGCTGGCAGCAGAACGAGATCAAGAACCAGGGCATAGAAAATCGTAAGACTGGTTAGCTGCCCCATCTGTGCGTTCTTCTCAAAGGAGGATGTTGACAGCAATAAGAATCCAGCCATTAATAGTAACGAGCTAACCATGATAGCCGTTTTGGTGTAGCGGAAGGTGTGCCTTACGCTGTCTTCCGGGGAAAATCCCTGGTTAATGTTACGTACATACTGAAACAGAAAGTGCACGGTGTCATCCACAACGACGCCTATTACCATGGCCGATACACCTGCCAATCCCATGGACACTTCGCCCACTAGAAAATACCAAGTTCCAAACCCGGCGGCCACAGGAATTATGTTCGGGATAAGGCTAACCAGACCAACCACCACGGAGCGGAAAATAATCAACAAGAGAATGGAAATCAACACCAGAGCAAGGAGGGCTCCCTCCAGCAGGCTCGAAATACTGCTTTGACCCACATGAGAGAACACAATGGCGGGGCTGGTATGAGTGACAGAGATGCCTTCAGGTATATACTTCTCCAGCCAGGACTCGACCTGCTTCTCAAACGCCAGAACGCCTTGGGACCCCTGATTGGGCATACGCACACTCAGCTTGAGTGCGGACTTAGTCATGTTGACTTGGTTTGTTGGCTCTTTACCAAAGGGGAGCGACATTTCATACAATAAAAATAACTGAGCCGCCGAGGTGGCGTTTTCAGGTAATCGGTAGTATTTTTCCTCATCGCCATGGGTGAGTCGGTTAAGGTCCTTGAATCGGTGGAGTAAGCTGTCAACCGTCACAACTTCTGGCTGATCAGCCAACCAACGTTCAAACCGGTCGGCAAACGCGAGAAACTCCGGTTGGAAGATGCCTCTCTCCTGATTGGAATCTACCGAATAGTCAATACTGTAAATGCCTGAGAATCGGCGATCCACCGCTTCGGCGTCCTGACGGAACGGGACGGATTCCGAGAAGTAATGAACCAGGTTGTCGTTCAGGCGATTCTGAAGGCTAAACCATGAGAGCGCCAGGGTTGCCGGTATTACTGTGGCGACGATTATCAATCGCCGTCGAATCACCCACTCAGAGAGGGTCACGGCATACTTCTCCAACTGCAGGTGCTTTGGGTTACGCGGACGTATACGCAAGTGGGCCAGTAGTCGCGGCAGTAGCGTAAAAACCAGAGCCAGGGAGAACAGAATGCCCAGAGCGACGATATTGCCCAGGTCGCGGAAGGGTGGAGAGTCGCTCCAGTTCATTGAGGTAAAGCCGATAAGCGTGGTTATGTGGCTCAATAAGATTGCGCTGCCGCTGTGAGAGTAGGAGTCCCGCACTGCCTCCATAGCCGTTGCGCCCCCCTGGTAGCGTTGCCGCATGACATAAGAAAGAATGTGAATGCTGGAGGCCACAATAACCGTAAACATGATAATCGGAGCGGAAATGGAAGGAGCTGACAGCTTGATCCCCAGCCACCCGGCGAGCCCTAGCGAGCCGGAAAACGCCAGCAATACCACCAGCAGCATGATGCCCGCGACCTTCATGGACCCGAGAATTAAACCAGCTGAGAGCACAACGAACACCATCATTAGGGGGATAAGCGTTATAAAGTCACTGCGTGCCGCATCAAAGAAGGCGGCGTTCATTGGCACAATTCCGCTCACGTAAAAATGATGGTCAGGGTACTGTTCCCGTAGATCAGCGATAACGTCGTCTACCGCTCGGTCCACGGAAAGCACTTCATTCTTGGTATCCTCACCCGGCATGGAAAGGGTTAGGTTAACACCCGTCACGCGACCATCCGGAGAAATGAGCTTGTTCACCAAGTCTTGTTCGGTGGGTGCGACTTTGGCCAGATCCGAGAGGCGCTGTTCGGTGAGCGGCTCATCTTCGTAGACAAGCTCCTCAATGACAATGTCATCACCTATCGCTTTACTGCGCGGATAGTTGGTTAGGGAGTCCACCCTTGATGCGTAGGGTATCTGCCACAAGCGGTCGGTCAGATCGAGAATCAAACCGATGGTGTCTTTCCGGTATATAGATCCCGAGTCGGGTTCCACCATGACGAACACATTATCCGTCTTGGTGTACTCCTCCTGCATTCGCTCGAGCTCTGCAAGGCGACTATCGCCCTTGTCGAAAAAAATTCGATAGTCACTGGCAAGCTCGAGTTGGCTTATCCCCAAAGCGGACAGGAGGGTGCAGAGAATGACACCGGCAACAAGCCAACGTCCGCCAGCCCCTGTCAGCCATGTGATGTAACGCTGCCACCGCACATTAAGCTCCCGACGCCAAGTGGCGTCTCAGTGGGCCCATAACGAGCGATGCATCTCGCTCTACCCCCATAACGAGCTCCGAAGCCCTGCAGCTCAGCCACTTTCGGCCAATTACAAAGAGTCCGGGAACCGGGGAAATACCATAGTCTTCCGCGAACTCGCCCTCTATCAAAGCCTCGGGAATAGCCATCCAATCAGTGCGGTCCCGATACCCCATGGCCCAGATAACCGAGTCCGGCCGCATTGATTGACCGCAAGCGAAGTTGGCCTCTCCTTCGGTGCAGTCGGTCAACTTGCCTACCAGACGAACTCCTTTGCGTTTAAGCTTGTGGTCTTTCAGGTTTGCGCAGGGGACGGGGTTGCGGCGTCGCAGGATCTTGGCCACCGGCGTTCGCTTGTCGGCGAACAGTAGCCCCAGTTTGGTGAGCCACCAAAAGAGATCTTTCCCGAGGATCCTATTGGGCGGCATCGGGCGAGGTTCGCCTCGCGCCAGTGTGACCTGGCACCGCTGAGACAGCTGGTCGGCGATCTGCCGTCCGGAGGCCCCCCCGCCGACAACGAGTACCTGACCATCAGGAACTTTACCCGGGTCGGGAAGCTCTGCGGTGAACTGTGTTATGCTCGGACCAAGATTCTCGGCATACTCTGGAATTATGGGTTGCTGGTTGGACCCAGTAGCGTTAATGACGCTGCGGGCCTTCAGAATCTGGTCGCTCCCCGCTCTAATGATAAAGAGCCCGTCCGCATCGCGCTCCAGGCGAGTGACGCTACAACCTTCCATTATGGATAACTGAAACTGTTGGGCATAACTGCGAAGATAGTTGCCCATTTCAGTGGCTAGAGGATACCCGTCGGGGTCGCCTTCAAATATTTGGCCAGGAAGCATGCAGAAACGGCGGGGAGTGAATAATCGCATGTTGTGAGGACGACGCATCCAGCTTGACCCGATGGATTCGGCTTCCAGGGTGACATAGCTGAGCCCCATGTTAGAAAGACACTTGGCGGCATAGAGGCCACTTTGGCCCGCTCCGATAACCACACAGTCGAGCATCTTATTCAACGTAACTTTCCTCTTTAATATCGTTGGATGACAGCTGTGTTTCCATATGATCAATTAGCGCGTTAATCGTTGGATAGTTAAACGCCACCTCTGGTGATACGCTGATGTTGAGTTGTCTCTCCAGTACGCCGCTCAGTTCCACATGGCCAAGCGAATCCAGCCCGAGCCGAGAGAAGGAGGTATCTGCGTGCTTCTCGGGATCAAAATCAGGAACTTTGGTTTTGATGTAACCACTGAGTGCCTGAATCAGCGATTCTCGGGAAAATTTGGAGGGCATTTTCAGCTCCTTATGTCTCTGCGATGGGCGTTGATTGAAATAGCGTGCGACACTCCAGTCGTCGAAACTTACCACTGGTAGTTCTGGGGATGGTGCCGGGCTTTACCAACAGAAGATCCCCTACAATGATTCCATGTTCAGACGTAATTGCCTCGATAAAATCCTGCCGGAGTGTGTCCATGTCCGCCGAGGCCAGAACTGATTTCTTGACTTCTACTACAACTCCAAGGGTTGGCTCATCGTTTTTTTCAAAAGCCACCGCTACGGCACCATGCCCTGATGCGGCAGGCTGCTCGTTGCAAGTGCGTTCGATGTCATAGGGATAAAGGTTGCGCCCGCGTAGAATAATGACTTCCTTGCGCCGACCCGTAACGTAGAGTTCATTACCCTGAAGAAAGCCCAGATCACCGGTACGCAGAAACCCTTGCTGATGATCGGAATCGGCCAAGGGCACGCTGAATGCTTCTCGGGTTTGATCAGTTGACTGCCAGTAGCCTTGGGTTACCGAGCTGCCACGGAGCCAAATCTCCCCGACCGTGCCAGCAGCACAGACTGTTCTGGTTTCTGGGTCGACAATCCGGCAATCAAACTGATCACTGACCTTTCCGCAGCTGACCACTTCGGAAGCTGAACTGTTTGAGCTGGAACTGCCCCCTGAAATTACCGGCAAGGACGCAGTCTTTACTCCTTGCCCGGGAGGTCCCCCGGAAACGAATAAAGTGGTTTCAGCCATTCCGTAGCAAGGGAAAAAGGCATTGGAATCAAACTTATATTCGGAAAAACGCTCTGCAAACCGTCGCATTGTTTTGGCATCCACGGGCTCGGATCCGTTAAGAGCCACCTTCCAACACGATAAATCCAGGGTGGATAGGTCTTCCCTATCGGATATGGCGTTGACACAGTGCTGGTAGCCAAAATCCGGTGCCGCGGAGCTATGGATACGGTAGCGGGAGATAAGCTCGAGCCATCGGCGAGGGCGTTGCATAAAGGTCATTGGAGGCATAAATACGTAAGTGCCCCCCAAATACAGTGGTTGCATCATGTGTCCTATCAGCCCCATATCGTGAAACTGCGGCAACCACCCACCGGCCACCAAACGCTCAGAGTGATTGCAGGCCGTGCGGATAGCTTCCTGGTTTGCGACGATATTGGCGTGTGACACCATGACGCCCTTAGGCTGGCTTGTTGAACCCGACGTGTACTGTATAAAGGCGAGATCCTTCGCATCGGGTAAGTCCCAATAGTGGGAACCGTCGGGCCGGGGGGCCGATTCATCAATCCAGTCCAACAAAGAAAAGTCGCGACCGGCCTCGGCAAAAAAGTGCCACATGCTCTGCCGGGTACTTTCCGTGGTCATCACGGAGCTTGCTTGGGAGTCGCTCAGTACATCCACCAGACGCTCGAACTGCTTGGCGTTGCGGGACAGGTTTAGAGGGACAGCAATGGCGCCGGCGCAAAGACATGCGAGGAAACCCACCACAAAGTCGATGCTTGTGGGATAGAGTAGTGCTACGGGCTTTCCGGGGAGTCCGCGGGACCTAAGCACTTCGGCTTGAGACGTCACGCGATCTTTCAATTCTCGATAGCTTAGCATCTGTGCTTCGCTATCTCCGTGGGGTTGGAAGACCACCGCTATATGGTCCCCGTTGCGCTCCGCGTGATTGAAGACAGATTCAATAAAAGTGGCGCATTGAGAAGCTGAGCAATCCATAGGTTGGCTCCTTCAGGAAGGGGTGCTAATACCCAGTAACTGTTCCGCACAGGCATGCAGATTGTTCACAAACCGGTCTAACTCGTCCTCCGTGGTGTAACGGCCGAAGCTCATTCGAATTGCACTTTGAATCCTTTCGTCACCTAATCCCATTGCGACCAAAACATGAGAAGACTTGCTGCTCTTGTTATTGCTGCAGGCGGAGCCTATCGAAACCTGGGTTTGATGTTTATGATCCAGCAGGGCCGCTAGTGCCTCCCCGCGCACGCCGGGAACCGAAAAATTGATCGTATTACCTACGCATTTACTGGGGTCTTGCGGCCCGTTGAATTCTATTCCCAAACCTGAATCTTGAAGCTTTCGTGTTATACGATGTCGAAGACGGCGGTAGTGAGACTCCCACTCGGGGAGCAGTTGGGTGCAATCTTCTGACGCGCGTGCCAGCCCTGCCATGCCCACCAAGTTTTCGGTGCCGGCACGAAGGCCCATTTCTTGTCCCCCCCCATGAATCAATTGCGCCAATTCTCCGGGGCGACGAACATATAGGCCTCCAATGCCCTTGGGTCCATAGAACTTATGAGCCGAGAAAGAGACATAATCCGCCGCCAAAATTCTGTCGTCCAAGGTACACTTACCGAGTGCCTGAACCGCGTCGGTATGGGAGGTGATGGCCCGCCGGCGAGCTTCCTCCAGAATAGGGCCAATTGGCTGCAATGCACCGGTTTCGTTGTTAGCGTACATGACCGAAACGAATTGCGTGTTAGGGCGAAGCGCTGACAAAAAGTCCTCTTCACGAACGCGACCCTCGACATCAGGCACTAGTCGGGTAACGGAAAACCCGTGAACTTGCTCCATGTAAGCGATGGGCTCAAGCACGGAGGGGTGTTCAATCGCTGTTGTAATTATATGGCCCGGATTTTTCGCATGACGGGCGAGGCTCCCCTTAATAGCCCAGTTGTTCGCTTCCGACCCGCAGGAAGTAAAGAACATCTGGCTGGTTTCGGCACCCATAAGCTGTGCCATGTTTTCCCTTGCGGAGTCCACCAGAGCTTTGCTCTCTTGGGCACGGGAGTAAGGGCTGGAGGCGTTTCCATAGATGTCCAGCGCTTTCAACATCTCGGACTTTACACTGTTCGATAACGGTGTGGTGGCGTTGTAATCGAAATATCCCGACAGTGTCGTCTCCGACATTATGCGTCCTCCTTGAGAACATTCTTGAGGAGTAGACTATGCAAAGACATCATAATGTCGATGCAATGCTTTTGAGGGGGGTCCAGCTCCCCGAGCAGGTCCCGAATTTCCCCCTCGCTCCGAGCTTCAATATCGGTATATGACTTTCCAGTCACCGATTTACAAAAGATATCAGCTGTCGCGATGGATGTGGCGCAACCCCAAGCTCGAAATGCGATTTGGTCAACTTTGTCTGACTCACTATTTAACTGAATGCGGATGCGGTCTCCGCAAACCGAGTTCCCCACTTCGAACTCATGGTCGGGGTTAGGAACATCTCCCACATAGGATGGGTTGCTAAAGTGTTCAATTACCAACGGACTATACATAGCGCTACACTCCCTACGTTAGCTGACGACGGGGCAATTTGGCTCGTCGGCTTCCACTTCCTCAAGCTTCTTGTCCAAGTTCACGGCGCAACAGCCAAACTCTTTCGCTTCTGGCTTTCGCATTACGTACTGAACTCTTTGACCGCTGCGTCCGCTACGGCTTTTCCCGGGCAGTAGTCTCACCATGTCTTCTGTTAACATAAAGCCTGGAGTGGATTTCGCCAGGGGGTCGAGAATCGCAAGTTGGCCCACTTCGCCTTCAGGAACCTCTTGGTCCAAATGTTCGGGGTCGCGCACTGAAAAGTGGATATAAGGCGTTACGTGCTTTTCGCCAAACTCGTCGTCAATAGCCATTACGTTGGACTCGACCAAGGCGTAAATGTCGCGAATTTGATGCTCCTTGACTCCGAGGAACTCAACGCACTCGCGGTTGAACTCTTCTCGGGAGAGCATTTCACCAGAAAATCGTTTCCAGCCACCGAGAGTAATGACGTAAGCACTTTTATCCAGGGACAGCTTTATATTTCGTGCTTTTAGGTAACGAATGAATCGGTTAATCAAAAAAGGAGGGCCGATAATGTGGGTAGAGAAACGGTTCTCCCAGGCATGAATCTGGTCCACCACCTCTTCAGGGACAAATTGTTCTCGCTCCACCATGAACCGGTGTGTATCGAGTAGCCCCGCTAACATGTTCAGCGCTTTAATCATTCCCATTTCGGGAATTTCTTCTGTCGAAGGGCACAAGTATAAACCGGCGCCTTTGGAAATCGAGAAGAATTCCCGATACATGGCGTAGATGCTAAAGACGGCATGGTCCACAGTGTCAGAGCACCGACGGGACACACTCGGGATACCCGATGTCCCAGTGCTGCGCATTTCAAGTTCCACGTCGTTCAATGAAACGGATAGGAGTTTGTGGCTATCGTTGGCTTTGTAGAGCTCTATTGGTACAAGTGGAATTCGAACTAAATCAGAGAGCTGTTTTATGTCGTCGGGGTGGATGTTCTTTTCTTTGCATGAATTTCGGTAAAAATCATTATTATTGTAGTGGCGATAAAATGCTTCCTTGATGACGTAAAATTTAATGTTCTCTAGAGTATTATCGTCAAGCTGAAATAATTCGCTGACTGAGCCCAAAAGTACTTTTAGTGGATCTAGGCCTGACTGGCGAATGTGAGAGTGGAGATCGGTATCCATAGAGTTACTCCTTTTGTCCTCTTAGTTGTTTATTATTTAAAATTCCAAAGATCTTCCTGGAAAATTTTCGCGTCACTTTTCAAATTTCGGCGCAATTCTACCAGCACGATATCAACTGCTGTCAATCAACATGCGTAATGTTTTGGGAAATTGGCGTCATAAAAAACGTTTTGGATGATTTTCGCGAAACTGCAAAGAAAAGAAGTTTTCAGAGGTGACGGTTTTGACGTCAAACTTAAGAGGGGAAGGAGAGACGTTCAGAAGTCCCAGCACAGAAAGTTGACGACTGAGGTGTTTGATGAAACGTTAGGATAACTGTCGTAACGTTATTGGTTTGAAGCGGCATTCAGGCTGAATGTTCCGTCCGGATGTTGTTTTATGTGCTTTCAGTATTAGCAGATTGTGGTGGCAGCCCCTCCGTGGGCTGTATTAGTCACTCAAGCTCCCACGCGGCGAGCTGAATGCGCGCGGCGGCACCGTAGAGCTTGCTGGCATCGCCTTTAACGTTGCCGTCTGGGGCCAGTCCGGACCAGAGTCCGCTCACCGCATTCAGCTGATCTTTCACTTCCGCGACCGCCTCCGGGCTTTCTTCCCGCTGCATGTCGCTCAGCAGTTTCAGGCGGGCTTTGGCGGCTTCCACGAAGCCGTAGGAGTCCTGGTATTCGTGCATATTGACGATTTCGCCTTCTTTCACGCCAATGGCGTACTCGTCGGCGGCAGTGCGCACCATTCGCTCAATACTCATCAGAATCGTGCCCAAGCTGGCGGTGTGTAGGTTTTCAGCATCGGCGATGCCTTTTTCCAGCGCCATATAGCGGCGCTCGACCACGTTGGTGGGTTGCTCTTGCTCCACGGCCTCGGCCAGCGCCGTCAGGGCCTCGGCGAACCCATCCTCGTCGCGGGCGGCCAGGGCGGGTTTGAGCCCCGTGTAGAGTTCATCACCCGGATGTTTCATATGGGTCAGGGCCATATCGGTATGCCCTGCCTTGTACAACTGAACGCCTACCCAGAGGTGTCCGCGTACCAAGCCCAGCTGGCCCAGGTAAGCGGCGTCATTGGTGGTCAGGTCGACGGCACCGCCGCCTTCGCCCTCTCCTTCGCCGCCTTCACCTTCGCCTTCTCCCATGGCCGCGGCCAGTTGCACGGTACCGTGGCTCGCATGGCTGTTGAAAGGGTCGGTATCGGCCGCGTGCGCGGATGCGGCGCTACCGGCGAGCAGGGCGGCGCCCAGGCCAACCCAGACTTTGCGTTGTTCGTTCATGACGTCATTCTCTTAGTGGCGGTTCGTGACTATAATGCGGTCGATTCTGGCATAAGTGAGATTGAGTCTCAATATAGGCGGTTGAATGATTTTATACCTCCAGCAAGTCCTGGACCCCGGCACCCTGGACGCGGTGCGCGAACGCCTCGCCGGGCAAGCGTTTGACGACGGTGCGAGCACGGCCGGCTATGCGGCCCGGCAGGTGAAGCACAATGAGCAGGCGCGCGATGACAAGACTCGCGCGGCGGTACTCAAACTGGTGGAAGGTCAGTTGCGCAAGCATGCCCTGTTTGCCAGCGCTGCCCAGCCCAAAAGCTTTCCCCGCCTGTTGATCAACCGCTACGGCGCGGGCATGCAGTATGGCTCCCACGTGGACGATGCGGTGATGAATGGCGAGCGCACGGACCTGTCTTTCACCCTCGGTCTCACGCCCACCTCTGAGTACGAAGGTGGCGAGCTGGTGCTGGAAGACAGTAGCGGCGACCGTGCCTGGAAAGTGGGAGCCGGGGATCTGCTGCTTTACCCCACCACCTACTTGCACCGTGTGGACCCGGTGCGTTCGGGGAACCGAGTGGCCGTGGTCGGGTGGGTGCGCAGTTACATCCGCCATGCTCATCAGCGGGAGATTTTGCTGGACCTGGAAACCGCCCTGCGAACAGAATTTGAGGTAAACGGCAAAACGGAACAGTTTGACCGGCTCAGCCGAAGCCGAAGCAACCTGTTCCGAATGTGGGCCGAGGACTAAGCGACTTGACCGACGGCTTTCAAACGCTCGCGCTCAACCATTAGCTTGAGGTTCTGCTCAAACGTTTGAACCGCCGCCAGGTGACCACCATCATGGCCAGTAGTGCAATCAGACCGCCTACCGCCCAGGGGTTGCCTTGGTACAGCTCAAACAGCAGGTAGCGAACCTGGTGACCACCGTCGGTGAAGGCGGTAATGGTTCCCAACCCCTCGGCGTCGAAGCCGGACGTCTGGTTCGCCAGTTTGGTATAGAGCGGGGCCAGGTGTGTTGAAATCAGCAGGAAGGTGATGATCACGGGAATGCCCGCCACCACCGCACGCAATACGTTACCGCGAAACATCAGTACCGAGATGGACATCACCGAAATCAAGTTGGGCAAATCCCCCAGGGGCAAAACCCGGTTGCCGGGCAGCACCAGCGCAATGGCCACGGCAAATACCATCAAAATCAAACCGGTCACAATCACGGATTTGTGGCTCATCAAAAAGCCGGTGTCCAGGGCGACCACCAGATTTTTGCGACTGGGAAAGCGTCGCTCGACCTGCGCCCTCAAGGCATGCGTAATGGGCGCCATGGCCTCCCCAATCAGCCCCGCGCTTTTGGGCAACAGAAACATAACCGCCGCAATATGAACCGCCAGTTCCAAGGTTTGCTTGGTGTCATAGCCGGCGGCCACCGCCAGCACCAGCCCGATCAGCACGCCGATGACCATCGGCTCGCTGAAAAAGGCCAGCCAAGTCATCTTGTGAGAGTCGCTCGAACCTTCCGCGCCGGCCGGCGTGTCGTGGGTGGCGGCGGCCTTCTCGGGGTTGTAGCTCAACCGGTTAAAACCCGGAATCCGGTCAAACACCCAGTTGATACAGGCCGTGTAGGGCACAATGCCGTTGACCGAGACCGGCGAGGCGGAGACGCCTTCCAGGCCGATTTCCCGCTCCACGTCCGGCGCCGTCCACTCGGTTAGCTTGAAACAATAAACGGCCAACAGCAGTGTCGCTGAAAGGCCCCAAAGCATGCTGCCGGTGGTGGCCATTACCAAAGCGCCAATCAGCGCGAAGTGCCAGTAATTCCACAGGTCAATATAGACCGTGCGGGTCCAACCCAGGGCGAGCATGGCGATGTTCAGAAACAGCACCAGCGGTATCGACAGTGCGGCCAGCGGGGAGGACCAGGTAATGGCCGCCAGCGGCGGCCAGCCTACATCCAGCACGTTGTAGTTGAGCCCGCGCATTATCATCAGCTGTTCGACCGCCGGCTTAATGTTGGCCACGAAAAAATCGAAGGCGATAAACACACCCGCAAAGCCCACCGCCAGCTCGACAGTGCTCAGCAGAGACTTCTTAAAAGGCAGGCGAACTGCCAGCGCGATGATGAAAATGATCGCGGGCAGCATCACGTAGGCTTTAAAGCTGAAGAAGGCGTCGAGGAGGTGCTGGATAGAGTCCACGGCTGGGTCCTGTAATGAATTGTGTGCCGCGTACTCTAGTCGGCCGGGGTATAAGAGTCAATTTGACTTTAACCTGGGCAGCTCCTTCTGCCTCCGCAGGTCGGTTAATACTGCCAGCCGAGAGTGACGCCCATCAGGTCGACCGGCTGGTCTTCCAGCATCACCCGCCGGAAATGAAAACCGGCGGTGGCTCGCTCGTTGACGGGGAGTTCAAAGCCGACTCCCAGCATGGGGTCGACACCGTCCCGCGAGTAGACCGGTAGGTTCGGTCCCAGAGAACGGGTGTCGCTCTCCCAGCGGTACAACCCCGCCTCGGCGGTGACGGCGATGCGTTCATGCAGAGGCACCCGCAGCTGCGAGGTGACCGTCAACCCTGTTGTGCTGTAAGGGTAGTGTGTTTGTAGACCCCGCGCCAAAGCCTCTCGCTCAACGCCTTCTACTCGTAAGTCCGCGCTTACATCGCCCAGGTTGAGGTAACCGAGCCCCAGCCGGATATGCGGTGTTAACGGCAGTTTAACGTCGAAACTCAGCGCTTGGCGATTGGTATCGTACCGGCTCAGAGTGATCGGGGCTCCACTGTCAGTCATGCGGGTGGTGAAGCTCGTCGCGCTAATGGCGCTCTTGGCGCGGTAGAGTCCCACTTCGAACTGCAACTGCTCCAGGATCGGCTCTTCGCTCATCTGGGCATTGGCGGGTGGGCTGGGCAGCATTAAGCTGCCCAAGGCCGCTACGGGCAACCAGGCCAGTGCGCGATGGCGCTTGCGGCTCCGGCGGGCGAGCCAGCGACGACCGAGACCAAGGCTCAGCAGCAAGGCTGCGAACAGGCCGCTGCTATGGCCGCCTCCGCCTGAGCTGCGGGTGGTCACTTCGCCATCGTATTTCGGCGTCTCGGCTCCGGGCTCCTCGGGGCCTTCAGGCTCTTCAGTGCCGGGTTGTTCGGGCTCTTGCTCTACCGGGCGGCTTACAACGCCCGGGTCCGCAATACTGCCGTTGACCCGGCCGTCGGCGTCGTTGGGCCCGCCGTCTTCGATGGTGAGCTGAACGCAGTGATAGCCTTCGGTGAGCCCGCTTTCCCACTCATTCGCACCGGCCGGAGGACAGAAGCCCGGCTCGCCTTCGGTGGACTGTAGCCGGTTGTTGGAGTCTTCCACGAAGGTGACCCACTCACCGTCCTGGAATTTGCGGTAGACCGCTTCTGCAGGGATTGGTTGGCGTTGGGGGATGACGATACTGATGCTCTGCCCCAGTTCAGGCAGCTCCGTCATTTCGAAGTCGAAAATACCTCCAACCGGCTCAAAGGGAACATCTTCCGGTATTGGTTTATTCTCTCCGATGCTTTCATCGCCCAATTGGGTGCCGCCCTTTCCGGTTTGCAGCGAGAACTCACCCAGGCCACAGGTGATGCCGGGATCGCATTCCATCAGGAAGGCATCTTGCCGCTCGACGCTTTCCGGCAGCACATTGGTGCTGGCGAGGCTGTCCTGGTAGTTGGGAATGCCATTGCCGTTTTCATCCGAGAAACCTTCGGTGGCATCATCAATGCCGTCACCGTCGCTGTCTTCGTCCGGGTTCAATGTTGGGGGCACTGGTACCACGACAAAGTGGCGGCTGACCTCCGTGGCGGCCCCTGCGCTGTCGGTCACCGTGGCGGCCGCGCGGTACCGACCCGGGCTCAGTGCCTCTGGGTCGAATACCAGCGTGGCGTTGCCGCTGTCGCCATCGGTGTCGATCAATGCACTATCGCTGGCCGACCAGTCGTACTGGTGGCTGTCGCCCGTGTTGGGGTCGGTGACCAGAGCGGTGACCGTAACGGGGCCGCCTGAGCGGGGAATCAGCAGGCGGCGCTCTTGGTTCTGCACCAACTGCAATTGCGCTCGTGGGGCGACATTGCCGGAGACGATTTCAATCCGGTGACGGGTTTTGGCGCCACTGTTGATGTCGTAAATGTTGGGGTTGTCCTCGTCATAGCCCTCGGCCAAGTCTTCCGCATTGCTGGTGCGATCATCCAGAGCGACAATCAAATTGGCGTCGCCGCTATTGGGCGCCAAGGTGACTTCTATCGTCTGGCGGCGCTCTCCCGCTTCCAGTACGACCGTACCGTCGGTCAGGTCGTGAGCGTCACTGTCGGCGGTACTCTCGCTGGCCACCCGGTAAGGAATGGTCAGCGGATAGAAGGGTGACTTGCCATTGAGGATGAACGAGAGCTCCACCGTGTTGCCGGCGACCGCCACCTGATCCTTGCTCAGAGAGACCAGGGGGCGAATGTTCACCACCTGGGTCGCTTCGGCACTGTTGTTCTGTCGATCCTCCGCCAGCCAGGTGATCTCGTGCCGACCCGGAGCCAGGCGCAGAGTGTCGCCCTCCATGCCGACCACTCGCGGATTGCAGCAGGCGCTGCCATCGATATCGTCACTGGCCAGTGGGTTCAGCGCCGTCTGCAGCTCGGCGTCACTCGCCTCGTTCGCCAGTCCAAGCAATTGCCTCAGGGTGACGCGGGTGAACAGAGCGTCGGCGTCGAGGACTTGATCGGCAGGTGCGGCCAGCTGTGGCGGCATCAGGTCCAGATAACTGGCCGGGTCGTTCGGGTCGGTGCCGTCCAGATTTTCCTGATAGTCACTGAAACTGTCGTTGTCGCTATCCACGCCCGGCTCGACCGTCAGGTCGAAAGCGCCGAGGGTGGCAGTCTCTGTTCCGTCACTGACGCTCAGTTGCAGTCCGGTGTAGCTGCCCACGTCGTCGTCCGCCGGCGTGCCTGAGAGCTCGCCGGTGGCGTCGTCGAGTGTCAGCCACTCGGGCAGACCGGTGGCGCTGTAGGTCAGAGTGTCGGACTCGTCCGGGTCCTCGGCTGTTGGGGTAAAGGTGTAGGCCTCTCCCACGGTGGCCGTGGTCGGAGCCGTGCCGCCGATGGTGGGGGCGTTGTTCACATCAATGACTTCAATGCTGAACGCCGCCAGGTCGGTGGTGGCATCGCCGTCGCTGACGCTAATTACAATGGCCGGATAGCTGCCGCTGTCGGCCATGCCCGGCGTGCCCGTCAGGGCGCCGGTGGTGTTGTCGAACTCGGCCCAAACAGGCAAGCCGCTCACGCTGAAGCTTAGCGTATCGTCGGCATCCACGTCGGTGGCGGCCGGGGTGAAGCTATAGGCCTCGCCTTCGTTCACGCTGGCCGCCGGTGTGCCGCTGATGGTGGGCGCGTCATTAACCGGTGTGACGGTGACGGACACCGTCGCCGCGTTCGATGGTTCGCCCACATCGTCATTGACGGTGTAGGTGAAGCTGTCGGCCCCATTGAAATGCTCGTCCGGGGTGTACGTCACCGTGCCGTCGCCGTTCAGGCTGAGGCTGCCGTTGCTCGGGCTGCTCAGGGCGAGACTGGCCGGGTCCAGGGTGCCGTCCACATCGTTGTCGTTGCTTAGCAGGTTGATGGTTACAGGGACGTCTTCTTCCGTCGTGGCGGTGTCGTCGTTGGCCAGCGGCGCGTCGTTAACGCCCTGCACGGTCAGGTTCACCGTCGCCACGTTGGACCAGAGGCCCTCGTTATCCATCACCCGGTAGGTGAAGCTGTCGCTGCCATCGAAGTTCTCCTCTGGTGTGTAGGTAATGGCACCGGTCGCGGTGTCGATGGTGGTACTGCCATCGCTGGGTGCGCTGACCACTTCCACCGAGGCGGTATCCAGGCTACCGTCTACATCCGAGTCATTGCCCAGCACGTTGACCTCGTGCGGGGTTTCTTCCTGCAGTGTAGCGGCGTTGTCCTCGGCCACCGGGGCGTCGTTGACGCTGTTGACGGTGAGCGTCACGGTCGCCTCGTTGGAGGTGCCGTCGGCGTCATCCCGCACCACGTAGGTGAAGGTGTCGGTGCCGTTGAAGTTCTCGTTCGGGGTATAGGTGACCATGCCGGTGGTGTCATCCACGGCCAAGGTACCGTTGGCGACGTTATCCAACACCTGCACGGTAGTGGCATCCACCGATCCATCAATGTCGGAATCGTTGGCGGTTACATCGATATCCACCGGATTGTCTTCATCCACGCTGGCGGTATCGTCATTGGCGGTGGGCAAGTCATTCACGCCGGTCACATTGATGATGACCGTGGCCGCGTTGGAGAGGCCGCCATTTTGGTCTTCAATGGTGTAGGTGAACTGGTCCGTGCCGTTGAAGTTCAGATCCGGTGTGTAGAGCACTTCGCCACTGACGAGCTCTGCGCTGCCGTTGGTTGGCGCCGAGGTGATGACGATGGTGTTCGGGTCGACGCTGTCTCCGCCATCAATGTCGGTATCATCCGCCGCCACGTCGATGCTGACCGGGTTGTCTTCGGGCGTGCTGGCGGTGTCATCGTTGGCCGTGGGCGGATCGTTCACGTTGTTAACGGTGATGGTAACGGTGGCTTCGTTCGAACTGCCGCCATGCACATCGTCGACGGTATAGGTGAACGTATCGCTTCCGGCGAAGTTGGCGGCAGGCGTGTAGGTAATGACTCCACTGCCGGTATCGACACTGGTGCTGCCGTTGGCCGATGGTGTGCCCACTTGAACGCTGGCCGCGTTGAGGTCGCTGTCCGGATCGGTGTCATTGTTCAGCACGGTTATATCAATCGACTGGTCTTCATTGACTGAGGCAGCATCGTCGTTCGCGACCGGGCTGTTATTGGCGACGGTGAAGTTGAGCTCAGTGGGATCGCTAATGCCGGCGTAGGTATTGCCCGCGCTGTCGACAAAGGCGTTGCTCGATATCGCCACGTAGTAACGAGTGGTGGGCTCCAGATCGGGTGAAATATCGATGGTGGCGGTAGAGCCGCTTATGGTGACGTCGTTAGAAGTCGCCGCAACGCTGCTGACCTGTGTGCCATCCTCTTTGTAGACTTCAATGGCACCACCGGACTGAGCGGCGATCGTTTCGCTGAAGGTTAGCGCGATATCCGTGTCGAATTGAACGTTGGTTGCATCGTCCGACGGGGAAGTACCGGAGAGCGTTGGTGCGCTGCCATCATAGTTCAGGCTGAATTGGCCGGCGGGCTCGCTGTTATTGCCAGCGGCATCTTGCGCGGCGCCAGCGGAGATATCCAGGGTCACCGTGCCCTCCGAACTCGGGGTTACCGTCACCTCGAAAGTACCGTCACCATTGTCGGTAAACCCGCCCAGCGACGCGTTGTCGGCGTTGATATCGCTTAACACAAAGCCGCTGACCGTTTCGCCAAAGTTGACGCTGGCGGTAAAGCTGGCGCTGTTGCTCGGACTGGTTTCACCGCTGGTAATGGACGGGGCGGGAGCCGTGCCGTCGTAGGTCAGGCTCAGGGTGGCCGCTGCGGTGTTGTCATTTCCGGCCGTATCCTGAGCAGCGCCCGCGGCCACATCCACACTCACTGAGCCGTCTGCCGTTGGGGAAACGGTGGCGGAGTAGCTGCTACCGCTCCCGGTGAAGTTGCTCAAGCTGGCATTGGTGGCTTGGATGTCACTGACATCAAATCCACTGACGGTCTCACCGAAGGTGACGGTGATGTCGAAAGTGCCGTTGGTGGGGTCGCTGGCCGCCGTGCTCAGGCTGGTTGAAGGTGCAGTGGCATCCAGAGTGGCGGTATCGGTCACGGCGCTGGCGGTGTTGCCGGCGGTATCGGTTAATGTCACCGAAAGGGTCAGGGTGCCGTCGGGGAGGTCGCTGACGTCGATGCCGGTGATCTGCTCTCCGGCGCTGGCCACGGTGCCCGAGCCGGTCACCGATGTGCCGCCCCCGCTGCTGGAGATGGTGTAGCTGTAGTTGGCATCGACCTCGGCGCTGGCGAAGGTAAAGCTTGTGGCGCTTGCCTCGGTGCCGCTGAGTGTAGCGTCATCGAAGCTTACGCTGTGGCCGCTGGGCGCGGTGGCATCCAGGGTGGCGGTATCGGTTACGGCACTGGCGGTGTTGCCG